>NZ_JAKJSY010000065.1:0-28017 GCF_050337445.1 Vibrio minamisatsumaniensis
TAGCTATTTATAAAAAAATATAAAACGCCATTTTTATGAATTTTCCTGCGGTTAGTTTAACGATTGCCTCTTTTACTCATATCGCCCATCAACTATTGAGCCTATCTAGGCTATACCTATCATTGATAAGCGCGACTTATGCATCAGGTAGGTAATCCATAACAAGAAAAGTCTACTTTGCCGCAAAAATTTTTTCCTAAAGTCATCTTGATTCGCTCACTTATTGACTAAAATACCCATTGAACGCGTTTATTTTCCACGTGAATAACGGTGGATGAATAAGGCCCACGTCAAAATAAAGCAACTTTAGGCCGCTCTATTTGCTCGATGACTTTTCCGTCTTTAATATCCGCGAACAAACGTAGATTCTAGAGCGTGAGTGGCTGGTGCTTTTTCACCAAACCGAAATCAGCCAATATCGCGTAGGCCGCTGGAATCATAAATAGCACCAACAAAGTAGAAGCAAATATTCCAAAAACTATCGAGATCACCAAGGGTTGAATAACCTGAGCTTGTAAACTGGTTTCCGTTAACAAAGGCAGCAAACCTGCAGCAGTGGTCATCGACGTCAAAAATACCGCACGAAAACGCTCACGACTGGCTTTCACCACCGAATCATGCACACTGTCCCCTTCATCAATGTGATGACGTATATACTGCACCAACAAAATAGAATCATTAACCACTATACCTGCGAGTGATACAAAGCCCATCATGCTTGGCATACTCAAAGCGTGGCCAAGTATCCAGTGACCAACGACCACACCAATAAAAGCGAGTGGAATCGCCAACATCACGACCACAGGCTCTAAGTAGCTTCTGAACTGGTAGCTAAGAATCGCAAATACGCCGAATAAGCCGAGCAAGAATCCTTTGCCCATCGAGGTTCCAGTCTTAGCCGTATCCTTGGCCTCCCCTTCGAAATCAAAACGCAACCCTGGGTATTTTTTCGTTAGCTTGGCTGCTTCCTCTTTTTGGAACTGAGCTAAAATCGCTGAAGAACTGGCCTTCTTATTATCAATATCACCAAAGATACTGATCGTTCTCATCCCATCAATGCGCTGGATTCGTACGTAGTTACGTTGAAAATCCAATGTCGCTAAAGTCGCTAACGGGATCTGACTGCCATCAGGAGTTATGATCGGGAAGTTGGCCAGTTGCTGTAAATCCCCTGCTTGCTTTTTATTAAGGCGAACCTCAATCGAAATATTTTCAGCCCCAATTTGAATCTCATCCGCCGTTTGCCCAAAGAAAGCCGCTCGTAACTGAGACGCAATCATCTGGCCATTCACATTGTAGGTTTCAGCTCCAGGGCGCAGCTTCACCAAGATCTCTTCTTTACCCATGCGCATGTCATCAAGCACGCCATGCACCCCATCAAACAGATTAAGGTACTCCTGAATATCCAAAGAAGCAGATTTCAACGCACTCAGGTCATCGTGTTTGGCGCGGATTTCAATAGCACGACCGCCCGGCCCCATGGTCGGTTGCTTGAACACCAACGAAATCGGATCCGCTAAGTCGCCAATATCCTCTCGCCATGCATCAAGGAAGTCATCGATAACCGTATTACGGCTCTCTGCTCCGCGCAAATCTAAGCGTACTGTGGCTAAGTGCGGGCCAGACTCATTGGCATCAGCGTTGGCATTGAATTGGCTGGTGATATGCTCGACCAGTGTATTACCTTCCTCAACCTCTTCGCTCCATTGCTTGTTCAAACGCTCAGCCGACGCAACAATTTTATCGACCACTTTTTCAGTTTGAGACAATGATGCGCCCGGCGGAAGAATGATACGCGCCTCGGCAATATCACCATCCAGTTCAGGGAAAGGTTGGAACTTAACAACACCACCAGCAATCAAGGCGACCGAAAGTAACAACAACGTTATTACTCCCCCCATAAAGGCATAACGAAATGTCACGACTTTCTCAACCATGTTCATCAAAGTGGTATTACGAAAGTTCTCGAATTTCTCAAGTAACACAACCTTAAAGCGCAGCGCTGGCTTGTCATTTTTTTCTTTTTGTAAAGAATGGGATAGGTGATTAGGTAGAATCAGGAAGGCTTCAATCAAGCTCAACGACAGCACCAAAATCAAGACTTGAGGAACAGCCTTAAGCACCGCGCCCATCTCGCCATCAAGAAACAGTAAGCTACCGAAAATACACACCGTGGTTAGGAAAGAAGACAGTACTCCGGGAAGCACTTTGTTAACGCCGTTGTACACAGCATCATCTACGCTCTGCCCCCGGTCTAAATGGGACGCTATCGATTCGGCGATAACGATGGCGTCATCCATCATAATACCGATTGCCATCAACAACCCGACCAATGACATAATGTTGATCGACAAACCAAGGTTGGCCATTAAGAACAGACCACCAAGGAAGGCCACCGGCAACCCTGCCGCCACCCAAAACGAATAACGTAAGCTGAAGAACAGCCACATGGTTGCGAAAACCAGCACAATACCTTGCCAGCCATTGCTCACCATCATGGTTAGACGATCCCAAAGTACAGAAGAGAGATCGTTGGTCATTTGTAGCGTCACGCCATCAGGGGCAATCGCGCTTTGATCTTCAACGAATCGCGTTACGTTCTCTTTGATTCGCAGCGCATCGTCTTCTTTGTTCTTACTGATCTTAAGCAGATCCGAAGGCTTGCCATCAAACAACACTTTCTGCTCATCAAGCTCAAAGCGATCGGTTATTTTGGCTATGTCCCTTAAACGGATCACTGAGCCATTCGGCGCCGATCCAACCACGATACTTTCCAGCTCAACCGGTGTAATTCGTCTTTCGTCAAACCGAATCAGGAAGTTTTTGTCTGGCGTTTCAACGTTACCACTCGGTAGTTTTACATTTTGACGGCCAATTTGATCGGCGATATCTCCAACACTTAAGCCCAACTGACGAATGGCTTGAATATCCAGTTCTACACGATACTGATGAGCAGAAAAACCACTGACTTCCACCAAAGAAACATCGTAGTCACGCTTCATGGTGCGCTTAAGATCTTCCGCGTACGCCTTAAGTTCCGGCCAAGAGGTTTCAGCGGTAATAGCAACATCAACAACCGGTTCGTTCCAATCCAGTTCTTTGACAACTGGGGATTCAATCTCGGTTGGAAAGTCATTGATCGAGTTAATCTGAGTTTGTACGTCCACCAGCATTCGGCCAATATCTGCTTTCTCATTGAGTTTCAGAATGAGCCGTGCACTGCCTTCAGTCGCCTCACACTTTGTCTCTTCAATGTTAGCTAACCCATCGACGGCATCTTCCATTCGCACACACAAGCTCTCTTCCACTTCTTGTGGTGATGCTCCGGGATACACGATTGCAGCCATAATATAAGGCGGGTCATAGGCAGGAAAGGTTTCACGTTTGATGGTTGATAGTGAGCTTATACCCAAGATCAACAACCCAAGCATCAACAAATTGGCAGCAGTTGGATGTCGAGAGAAAAACCGTATCATAGAGAACTCTCTTGCTTATCATCAACCAAACCAATAGTTTCAGGGACAGATTCTTTGAGTAGCATGCCTTGAATCGCAGGCAGAACATCATTAAGAATTAACTTATCCCCCTCATGCAACTCACCATCCACGATAACTTGGTTATCTCGGCGATAAAGCACTTCAACACTCACCACTTGCAAGTGCTGACTGTCATCCATCAGGTAAACCTTATCACCGTGCAGGGCTCGCTCTGGAACCACCCAACTCAGATTAGCGACACCTTCAATCTCAGCTTTGACAAACATGCCGTTGACCAGAGGCGTTGCGCTGTCAGGTTGTAATTGCGAGTAATCTTGAGCGATCTCGAGAATAATCCCCGCCGTGGCTTGCTTTTCATCAACCGTTTCGCTAATTCTTGCCACCTTCGCAGGCCAGCTAAGGTTCAGGTTGCCACTGCTCAACTGAATACTCGCCTTAATCGGAGCTTCATAAAGATTAGGGATACCTGTGGCATCACGAGGAAATTGAACAAAACTTGAGACTAAGGTTTGCATATCGTGAATAGAAAGTTGTGCCTCCACTTCCATGACATTAATCCCGTGAGCCACAAACATTTCTTGCTGAAGATTAACGACTTGATTTTGTTCGATATCAACCTGAGCAATTCGCATCGTTCTCGGCAAGGTCACGATCGTCTTGTCCAAAGAGCGTTGCGCCTCTTTAACTTTAGATTCATTCACTTTAATCACCGCTTCCGCGACGCGCTTTTCGTCGGGTATCAAAGCCATTTGGTTAGTAATGTCCAACACTAGCTTCTGCTGAGACAACGCGCTTTGTTGTTGGAGGTCGACATCAGACTGAGAAGTCAGCCCTTTCTTACGCAGATCCTGCTTACGTTGTAGCTCTTTATTGCTGATCACTAAGCGATTCTTTTCGATCTTAAGAGTCTGATTGAGGTTATCTTCTTCTTGATTCAATTTCGCTAGCGAAGTTTGGCTTGATGTCAGATCCGCTTCTGCTTGTATCAGCTTCAATTCATAATCCAATGGATCAACCTTGAGCACGACCGTTCCTGCAGGGATCACCTGGCCTTTTTCAAGATCTGGATGTCGATACACGATTTGTCCTGTCACCTCAGCAATCGCTTTCCATTCAACTTTCGGCACCACTTTGCCAAAGCCGACCGCTAACGGCGCTATCAGTTGTTGTTCTAGGCTCACAGTATCAACTAAGCGAGCCCTATCACCCGCAGGTTTGGTTGGAAGATCCGGCTTCAAGTTAATCGCGGCGACAAGGCCAATAACACCAACCGCAAGTGCTGGAAAGAAGAGGCGTTTTTTATTTATTTTCATTATCTTTGTTCCTGCACGGAAGAAGGGCTCGGTGCGTTGATAAAGCCTTCGGTCATCAGTTGAATGTTGTGTTCGATTAAACGATTAAGAAATTCTTCATTAATCTCAATACCATGGATTGCCAATAAAGGCGGCGGAGCGATGAAAGGAAACACCATCAAGCTTACGTACGAAACACGGCACAATGTTGGATCCATGTTCTGTTTTAAGATGCCTTGTTCAACCAACTTTTCAAAAATGACATCTTGGGCTGGCTTGGCGACATCGAGGAAAACCTTTTCGAGCAACTCTCTTTGCACTTCAGAGGGAGGCATATTCATCACTTGGGCAATCAAGCGTGGAAACTTCGGCACCTTGACCATCTCTTTGTAGTAAGTCCGCATTAAATCAAGAAAGTTCTCATGACTGCTTTCTTCAACCAATCTTTGCATCTGCAATTGCATCGGTCGTAAGGTTTCACGTAGCATCGCTTCAAACAGCCCGGCCTTACTGCCAAAGTAATAACGGATCATCGCAATGTTGACACCTGCACGCTCAGCAATCAGGCGCGTCGAGACCTTGTCGTACGGCTGAACAACAAACAGATCGCGAGCATGCTCAACCAATAACTGTCGAACATCTAAGTTCTTTTGAGGTCGCCCCGCTTTGCGTGCCGTCATGGCAGAAATCCATCTCTATAATTAATCATCTGATTAATTATAGAGATAAACAGGCGTAACAATAGAAGATTAATTACTCACTATTTAATCAATTGATTAATTAATTGGGTTACGCTTGTGATTTTTGGGGTGAATCGTTCCATCAAAAAGATTTACTACAAAGTTTTAACCTACACATAAGCCAAACGATAAACTAACCCCCCAATACAAATCCACCAATCAGATGATTTATCCAACAAAGCAATGTAAAGCAGCATAAACCAAAACAAAACGTTGCCAATGCACGCTGATATTGGATTTTCTTGTTTGACGCTCAGAATAAATTGCGGTAAATATGGTGTTAACAGTTTATTTACGGATATTTGTGTCATGATTTTTTCTTCTTCTCGACTTCTGAAACTACTCCTTATCGTGAACCAATCGCGCGGGTAAGTTGTGGGTCAAGAACGACACAAATATTAAAACCCGCACTAAGCGGGTTTTTTTGTAACTGCCACTTTTAAAAGAACATCATTCTTAATAATAATTTGGATAGCAATCGATTCATTATCGATATAAGGAAGCACCCATGAACGATCAAGTAATAATTTTTGATACGACCTTACGTGATGGCGAGCAAGCGTTGGCAGCAAGCCTTACGGTAAAAGAGAAGTTACAGATCGCTTATGCACTTGAGAGACTGGGTGTCGATGTTATCGAAGCGGGTTTCCCAGTCTCATCGCCAGGCGATTTTGAGTCAGTACAAACCATTGCTAAGAACATTAAAGACAGTCGTATCTGCGCCCTTTCTCGCGCCGTAGCGAAAGATATCGACGCGGCTGCAGAAGCACTAAAAGTCGCCGAGCAGTTTCGTATTCACACCTTCATTTCAACATCAACGGTTCATGTACAAGACAAATTACGCCGTAGCTACGACGACGTGGTAGAAATGGCCGTTAAAGCCGTGAAACACGCTCGTAACTATACGGACGATGTTGAATTCTCTTGTGAAGATGCCGGACGTACGCCAATTGATAACCTATGTCGCATGGTTGAAGCGGCGATTAACGCAGGCGCAAAAACCATCAACATTCCTGACACCGTTGGCTACACTGTTCCGAATGAGTTTGGTGGCATTATCCAAACACTATTCAATCGCGTACCAAACATCGACCAAGCGATCATCTCGGTTCACTGCCATGATGATTTAGGCATGTCCGTTGCAAATTCAATTGCGGCTGTACAAGCTGGTGCTCGCCAAATTGAAGGTACGATCAATGGGATAGGTGAACGCGCGGGTAACTGTTCTTTAGAAGAAATTGCGATGATCATCAAAACGCGTCAAGAGCTTTTAGGTGTCCATACCGGTTTAAATCATCAAGAAATTCACCGTACCAGCAAATTGGTTAGCCAACTTTGCCACATGCCAATCCAGGACAATAAAGCAATCGTAGGTGCGAATGCATTTAGCCACTCCTCAGGTATTCACCAAGATGGCATGCTTAAAAACAAGAACACTTACGAGATCATGACTCCCGAGTCGATTGGTTTGAAGAATAAAGCACTCAACCTAACCAGTCGCAGTGGTCGTGCTGCCGTCAAGAGCCACATGGATGCAATGGGTTATAAAGACAATGAGTACAATCTAGATTCATTATACGAAGACTTTTTGAAGCTGGCTGATCGTAAAGGCCAAGTGTTCGATTACGACTTAGAAGCATTAATGCACTTCGCAAATCTGCGAGATGAAGACGACTTCTATAAACTTAACTACCTAAGCGTACAATCTGGTAGTGTAATGTCGACCACCAGTATCAAGCTGCAATGTGGTGATGAAGAAAAATGCGAAGCGGCTGTCGGTAATGGTCCGGTTGATGCTTTGTATCAATGTATCTATCGCCTAACAGGTTACGACATCGCATTGGATAAATTCGATCTGACCGCGAAAGGCGAAGGTGAAGATGGCTTAGGACAAGCGGATATTATTGCTAATTATAAAGGCCGTAAATACCATGGTACGGGCGTTTCTACCGATATTGTTGAAGCCTCTGGTCAGGCACTATTGCACGTTATTAATAGCATTCAACGCGCAGACACCATCGAAGAAATAAAGCAGCAAAAAATTGCGACCGTTTGATCACACAATAACAGAGCCCTAGAGCCAATGTTGTTGGCTTTAGGGACAAAATTTAAAACGAGCTAATGAGCTCAGCAACAAGAATTAAAGGATTAACATGACTGATAAATCATACAAAATTGCCGTACTACCTGGCGATGGCATTGGCCCAGAAGTAATGCAACAAGCACATAAAGTGCTAGACGCGATCGAAAAGAAGCACGCGATTCACTTTTCTCGCGAAGAGTATGATGTTGGTGGTATTGCGATTGATAACCACGGCTGCCCGCTTCCAGAAGCGACAGTAACAGGTTGTGAAGAGTCTGATGCGGTACTGTTTGGCTCGGTTGGCGGTCCCAAATGGGAACACCTTCCACCAAACGACCAACCTGAGCGTGGTGCTCTACTACCTCTACGCAAACACTTCCAACTTTTCTGCAACCTACGCCCGGCACAAATTCACAAGGGTTTAGAGGCTTTCTCCCCACTTCGTGCTGACATCTCTGAGCGCGGTTTTGACATCGTTGTTGTACGTGAGCTAACTGGCGGTATCTACTTCGGCCAACCTAAAGGTCGCGAAGGTGAAGGCGCAACAGAAAAAGCCTTTGATACCGAGGTTTATCACCGTTACGAAATCGAACGTATCGCAAAAATTGCGTTTGAATCTGCCCGTCTACGTAACAAAAATGTTTACTCAATTGATAAAGCGAACGTCCTACAAAGCTCTATCTTATGGCGCGAAGTCGTAGAAGAGATCGCAAAAGACTACCCCGATGTGACACTAAACCACATGTACATCGACAACGCGACCATGCAGCTAATCAAAGATCCATCTCAGTTTGACGTCATGCTATGTTCAAACATCTTTGGTGACATTATCTCTGATGAATGCGCAATGATCACAGGCTCTATGGGCATGCTTCCTTCTGCAAGTTTGAACGAAAGCAACTTCGGTCTATACGAGCCCGCGGGCGGCAGTGCACCAGACATCGCAGGTAAGAACATCGCGAATCCAGTCGCACAGATTCTTTCAGCTGCGCTAATGCTGCGTTACAGCCTAGGCGAAGAAACGGCAGCACAAGACATCGAGTCCGCGGTTTCTAAAGCACTTTCAGCAGGCGAGCTAACGGCTGACCTTGCAGGTAACAACCAAGCACTGACGACCTCAGAAATGGGTGACAAGATCGCTGAGTACATCTTAGCGTCATAAACTGGATGCTCTGATAAGAAGCCAGTACATAAAATAATATCAAGCCAAGTCAGCTTAAACAGCACGACTTGGCTAGAAACAAACACTGGGACGGATGCTCCCAAGGAAGAAAAGCTATGTCGACAAACCAGCAAGCCAAAACCTTATACGAAAAAGTGTATGACGCGCACGTTGCAGTAGCAGCAGAAGGTGAAAACCCGATTCTTTATATCGATCGCCACCTTGTCCACGAAGTGACATCACCTCAAGCCTTTGATGGCTTACGTGAAAAAGGCCGTAAAGTTCGCCAAGTTAGTAAGACTTTTGCGACCATGGATCACAACGTATCGACCCAAACTAAAGACATCAACGCATCTGGCGAGATGGCTCGTATCCAAATGGAAACGCTATCGAAGAACTGTGAAGAGTTTGGTGTCACGCTTTACGACCTAAACCACAAATACCAAGGTATTGTGCACGTAATGGGCCCAGAGCTAGGCATTACGCTACCGGGCATGACCATCGTATGTGGTGATTCACACACTGCGACACACGGTGCATTTGGCTCACTAGCATTTGGGATCGGTACTTCAGAAGTTGAGCACGTTCTAGCGACTCAAACGCTAAAACAGGCACGTGCGAAAACCATGAAGATCGAAGTTAAGGGCAAAGTTGCTCCGGGTATTACAGCCAAAGATATCGTGCTAGCGATCATCGGTAAAACAACGGCTGCCGGTGGTACTGGCTACGTGGTTGAATTCTGTGGTGAGGCCATTACCGACCTTACGATGGAAGGGCGTATGACAGTATGTAATATGGCGATCGAGCTAGGTGCAAAAGCGGGTTTAATTGCGCCTGATGCTACAACATACGAATACATTAAAGGCCGTAAGTTCTCTCCACAAGGCGAAGACTTAGAAGCAGCAATCGAATATTGGAATACCTTGAAAACTGATGCTGACGCAACCTTCGATGCGGTTGTCACGCTAGAAGCTGCTGATATCAAACCACAAGTTACTTGGGGCACGAACCCAGGTCAGGTTATCTCAGTAGACACACCAATCCCTGCACCAGAAAGCTTCGCTGACCCAGTAGAAAAAGCGTCGGCTGAAAAAGCGCTGGCTTACATGGGTCTTGAAGCAGGCAAATCTCTATCGGATTACAACGTTGATAAAGTGTTCGTTGGCTCTTGTACAAACTCTCGTATCGAAGACATGCGTGCCGCCGCCGCGGTCGCGAAAGGTCGCCAAGTCGCAAAACATGTACAGGCATTGATCGTTCCAGGTTCAGAACAAGTGAAAGCACAAGCTGAAGCTGAAGGCTTAGATAAGATCTTCATCGAAGCAGGCTTTGAATGGCGCCTACCGGGTTGCTCTATGTGTCTTGCGATGAACAACGACCGTCTAGGTCCACAAGAGCGCTGCGCATCTACATCAAACCGTAACTTTGAAGGTCGCCAAGGCCGTGATGGTCGTACGCACCTAGTTAGCCCAGCCATGGCAGCCGCAGCGGCAATCGCTGGTCACTTTGTCGATATTCGTGAACTTTAATTAGAGGATTTAACATGTCAGGTTTTCAACAACACACCGGATTAGTCGTTCCTCTAGATACGGCCAACATCGATACAGATGCGATCATCCCAAAGCAGTTTCTACAGAAAGTAAACCGCATCGGTTTTGGTAAGCACTTGTTCCACGACTGGCGCTTCCTTGATGACGCAGGCCAACAGCCAAACCCTGAATTTGTGATGAACAAAGCTCGCTACCAAGGCGCTTCGATTCTTCTCGCTCGTGAAAACTTCGGTTGTGGCTCATCTCGTGAACACGCACCTTGGGCGCTTGCCGATTACGGTATCCAAGTAATGATTGCACCTAGCTTTGCCGACATCTTCTACGGTAACTCGATCAACAACCAAATGGTGCCAGTTCGATTGACTGAGCAAGAGGTGGATGAGCTATTCCAATTCGTCGAGGCGAATGACGGTGCAGAAATCACGGTTGATCTAGAAGCAATGAAAGTGAGCGCGAATGGCAAAGAGTACTCGTTTGAAATTGATGAGTTCCGTCGTCATTGCTTACTGAATGGTTTAGATAATATCGGCCTGACACTTCAACACGCCGATAAGATCTCAGAATTTGAAGCTAAGATTCCTAGCTTCCTAAAATAATCAGACATTTCTGAATAAATCTAAAGGTTGGCCAGTGCCAACCTTTTTTATTTAGCTGAATATATTTATTAGACTTAACTCTGTAATTTAACTGAAGAACCATGAAAGAAAATCGTAAAGCATAAGGTCTTAGTAGTCAGTCAGCAGGAGAATGCCATGAAACCACTACTTTTAATTGTCAGCCTACTTTTCTCGACCTTTGCGTGGTCTGCGCCGAAATCCGAACTTTGGCCATATTGGAATCAAAGCAACGAAACCCACCAAGAACAGATATCTCATCAAGATTGGCAGCAATTCCTCGACCGTTACCGAGTAAAAAAAGGACAAAACGCTCTCGTTCGTTATCAAGCGGTAAGCACTGAAGACAAGGCAAAGCTCAAGCATTATATCAAGAGGTTAGAACAGCTTAATCCGCTCAACTATTCAAAAGCAGAACAGTATGCCTATTGGGTTAATCTATACAACGCTGTGACTGTCGATTTGATTCTTGATGCCTACCCGATCAAATCCATCACTAAACTTGGCGGACTATTTAGTTTTGGGCCGTGGGGAGATGATGTGGTAGTCGTTAACGAGAAATCATTGACACTCAACGATATTGAACATCGAATCCTAAGACCGATTTGGCAGGACCCACGTACGCATTATGCGGTGAATTGTGCAAGTTTAGGGTGTCCGAACCTGCAACCTCAAGCCTTTACCTCAGACAATACAGAATCCTTGTTAGAGCAAGCCGCTCGTGAATTTGTAAACAGTAACAAAGGTGTTCTGGTGACCAATAATAAACTCCAACTGTCATCGATTTACCAATGGTTTGCAGTGGATTTTGGTACAGAGCAACAACTCCTTCAACACTTAGATCTGTATCGCACTCAACCCGTCACGAATACACACAAAATCAGCTATGACTACGATTGGTCACTCAATCAAGCAAACGAACGCTCACGCTAAAGTCCCTAACAAAAAAGAAGCGAAAGTTTTTATTAACCAATGGCCTCTTGTTCGATAGGGCTTTAACACGACTGTTGATTCCTGATTAGAAGACCGAAAGAATATCTGATGACAATCAGGATCACTCAAAACGGTCGACTACTTAAAGCCTTTGACCTTCTTAATGAGGTCATAAGCATTTTGAATTTCTTGTGATTTTTCTTTCGCGACGTTCATCATTTCGGGTGGTAAGCCCTTCGCCATCAACTTGTCTGGGTGATGTTCATTCATCAGTTTACGGTAGGCTTTCTTCACCTCTTTACCATCCGAATTTTCACTCACACCAATAACTTTATACGCATCTGCCAATTGATTTTGTTGCGAAGCTTGCTGCCAGCCTGATGATTGACCATGGCCTTGATGGCCTCCAAAGCTCCCTCCCTGCTGTTGAAAGCGGAAGGCGGCTTCTTGCATTTGCAAACGTCGTTCTAGTTGCTCCGCAGAAAACCCAAGCCCTTGCGCTATCCTGTGTAAGACCTGACGCTCACTCGGATGTAAACTGCCATCAGCAAATGCCGCAGAGACTTGAAGCTCTAAAAAGAACTGCAGCAAGTCAAAGCGCCCCCCCGATGAAATCTTGACACGCTCAAGCACATCATTTAACGGGAAATCCCCCTCTTTACCATCACGAAATGCATCTTGCGCGGCTTTACGTTGCTCACCATGCAAATTCATTCGCTCCATCATGGTAGAAGCGAGCTGAATCTCTTCTCGGGTAACCTGCCCTTTGGCTTTAGCAACGTGCCCCATTACTGCAAATGCTGATGTAAAGAACTCGTTCTGTTTTTCCGCTTGGTTTGGTCCACGCCCAAAACCAGAGCTATTAAAGCCCGAATGATTTAAACGGCGAGCCTTATCGAATTGATGCCCGAGAAAAAGGCCCAAAACTAAACCGGGGATGTTCCCAAATAAAAAGCCAAAAAAAGCGCCCAAAATTTTGCCAAATATTTGCATTATGTGTTCTCTATCTATGAATTTTATCTGAGTACAGCTGTCTGATGGTGCTGAATGCTAATATTTCCTTTATCATAAGGAAAATGCTTTATTAATTGGATTGATACTAGATCAACCCTTCATCTAGTAACACAGGATAGTTCAACTTCATGCAATGTTTTTCCCGCACCTTGTTAGCTGCATCTATAACGACAGCGTTATGCGTGCCGACAACTCAAGCCGAAACCATCATCGATAGTAGTGTGCAGGAAATGCCCTCTATAGATCAATGCTTGATCGAACCCGCTGCAGAAAACGAGACACAACTGCCCGCTCATGTTGAGTCCGATCGCTTAGAAGCTATCAATGGTGATAAAGCCATGTATTCAGGGGATGTTAGAGTTACGCAAGGCAATAAAACCATCCTTGCTGACAATGTTACTCTACACCAAAAAGAAAATATCGTTGTTGCTGAAGGCAATGTGAACTTTAGTGATGGTCAAATTAAGTCCGTGTCAGAAAGAGCAACCAATAATCTGACGACCAATGACATAACGTTAGAAAACACCGATTACGAATTCCTTTGTGAACCTGGTCGAGGCGACGCGGTTTATGTATCCAAAACAGGGAAAGCGGTTTATGAAATTGAAGATGGCTCCATTACCTCTTGCCCTATCGGTGACAATGCTTGGCGCCTAAGAGCATCGAGTATCAGTGTCGACCAAAACGAAGAGCAAGCCACTTTTTATAATCCGCGTTTTGAAATCCAAAGTGTTCCCATCTTTTACTTACCTTACTTAACGGTACCTATCGGTGATACGCGTAAAACAGGCTTTCTATACCCTACGGTATCATACGGTTCGAGCGATGGCTTTGAAGCAGAGGTTCCCATTTATTGGAACTTAGCACCAAACTACGACTTGGAAACCACGCTCAAGTACATGCAAGAGCGTGGCACTCAGCTAAACAGTAAGTTCAGATACTTAAACGACTTTGGTTCAGGTAGCATCAAATCTGAATATTTACCTGACGACCAAAAATACCAAGACAAAGGAGCTCGTTGGGGGGCGCAACTTGAGCACTCAGGAATATTCCAACAATCTTGGTTATTCGAAATCGATTATTCAAAAGTCAGTGATATCGATTACTTCACGGATGTAAACTCAAGCAGTATTGGTAACCGTGAAGATGGTCAATTGCTTCAAGAAGGGCAAGCAACCTACCGTACTCAAAACTGGGATGCGTCAATACTTGTCCGTGATTTCCAGATCCTGACTAAAAGTAATAACTTGCCGTACCGCCTTATGCCGCAGGTGGCCTACAACTATTATGCTCCTCAGGTAATGGATCACCTTGATTTCGACCTCATCAGTCATATTTCAAAATTTGATACTGATGCCTCGGGTAAGCCATCGGCCACTCGTGTCCATGTTGAGCCAGGTATAACCATACCATTCGGCAATACTTGGGGAACCTGGACAACAGAAGCTCGACTGCTTGGCACTTATTATCAGCAAGACCTTGATGGCGTAGATACAACATCAGGAACAGCAGGAACAAACCCATATTATGGATTAGAAGATACGGCATTTCGTGTTATTCCAGAGTTTCGAAGCCATGCCGGAATTGTTTTAGAACGCGACACAAAAATTGTCGGCAACTACACGCAAACCCTTGAGCCTCAAGTACAGTACCTGTATGTACCCAAAGAAAATCAAGAAAACATTGGTTTTTACGATACGACACTGCTGCAAACGGATTACTATGGTCTATTCCGAAGCCGTAAATACAGCGGTGTAGACCGTATTGCTTCAGCAAACCAAGTGAGCTATGGCGCATCATCTCGCTTTTTTGACGATGAATATAGAGAACGTCTCAATATTTCCTTTGGCCAAATTTTTTATATCGACCGAAATACAAAAGCAAGCAATACCCAAAACAGTCCAAATAATACAAAACAAAACTCTAGCTATTCATCTTGGGCTGTTGATGTTGATTTTAACTACGATGATTCCTTGTTCTACCATGGTGGGCTGCAGTACGACATTGATACATCAGCAATGCAGCTAGCCAATAGTACGTTAGAGTACCGTTTTGCTGGCGGTTACGTACAAACCAACTACCGCTATGTAACCAAAGAGTATATTGAAGACACCGTTGATTTTAATGTTGGTTCAATCACGAAAGAAGGTATCTCGCAGGCGGGTTTACTCGGTGCTTACCAAATTTCACCGAAATGGAATGCCAGTGCTCAATATTTCTATGATTTAACAACAGAAGAAGACCTCGAGTGGTTAGCGAGACTTAACTATAAATCGGATTGTTGGTATATCGGCTTTACCTATAGTAACCGTTTGACAAATAACATTAGTAATCCAAATACGACACCTGAATATGAAAATAACTTCAGTGTGAATTTCGGTATTGTTGGCTTTGGTACTAACATCGGTTCTGATTCTGGTGC
This sequence comes from Vibrio minamisatsumaniensis, assembly GCF_050337445.1. Classification (NCBI taxonomy): domain Bacteria; kingdom Pseudomonadati; phylum Pseudomonadota; class Gammaproteobacteria; order Vibrionales; family Vibrionaceae; genus Vibrio; species Vibrio minamisatsumaniensis. The sequence continues at coordinate 15,308 of NZ_JAKJSY010000065.1, forward strand.
TATCGGTGAAAGCAGCGCTGACAACTCACTGAGCTACGGTCGCCCATTTTTCTTAAACAACTAATTTTCTTTATTGATAAAACATCAGTAAATTTAAAGGACAACTCATGACATTGTGGAAACGCACATTAATGACTATCGCAGCCGCTTGTACTTTATCAACAAGCTATGCCGCGCCAGTTGAACTCGATAGCGTCAAAGTTATTGTTAACGAAGGCGTGATCTTACAAAGTGACATCGATACCGCGATGAAGACACTTCGTGCAAACGCGAATAAAAACGGTCAAACATTACCCTCACAAGATGTATTAAATGAGCAAGTTTTAGAAAAACTGATCATCGACACGATTCAAACTCAAGAAGCGGAACGTATTGGCGTTCGAATTGATGACGCTCGACTTGATCAAGCCATTCAAGGGATTGCCAAAGAGAATAACCAAACGGTCGATCAACTCACCGCCTCCGTAGCCAAAGAAGGCCTAAGTTACAATGCGTTTCGCGAACAAGTAAGAAAAGAGATTGCAGCCAGTGAAGCGCGTAACGCTCTCGTTCGTCGCCGCATTAACATCCTTCCTGCGGAAGTTGACAACTTAGCCGACATCTTAGCGCAAGAGACTAACGCAACTGTTCAATATAAAATTGGGCATATTCAGCTTCGCTTTAATGACACTCAAACAAAAGAAGAGTTAGAGTCTCAAGCTGACGATTTAGTGAAAGAACTCAAGAGCGGCAAAGACTTTAATACCATGGCATATACTTACTCAAAAGGCCCTAAGGCACTACAAGGTGGCGACTGGGGATGGATGCGTAAAGAAGAGATGCCAACCATTTTTGCAGACCAAATTAAAATGCAGAATAAAGGCAGCATCATTGGCCCTTTCCGAAGTGGTGCTGGTTTCCATATTCTGAAAATTGAAGATGTGAAAGGCCTAGAAACCGTTGCTGTAACAGAAGTGAATGCACGTCATATCTTGATTAAGCCAACCGTCATCTTAAGTGACGAAGGGGCGAAAGAACAATTGGAAGAAATCACACGCCGCATCAATGCCGGAGAAGCGACCTTTGGAGAACTTGCGCAACAATACAGCCAAGATCCAGGTTCTGCAGTACAAGACGGAGAATTGGGCTATCAAACCCCTGATTTATATGTACCCGAGTTTAAACACCAAGTAGAAACTCTGCCTACAGGTAAAATCAGCGCGCCATTTAAAACTGTTCATGGTTGGCACATTGTTGAAGTATTAGACCGCAGACAAGTTGACCGTACCGATTCAGCTTTAAAAAACAAAGCGTACCAAATCCTATTTAATCGTAAGTTCAATGAAGAAGTGGGTGCTTGGCTACAAGAAATAAGAGCCAGTGCCTTCGTTGAAATGGTAAAAGGTGACCAAGATGATAACTAAACGCCTTGTCATTACTGCCGGTGAACCCGCAGGGATAGGTCCCGATTTAACTCTGGCTCTATCTCAAGAGAGCTGGCCTCATCAACTCGTCGTTTGTGCCGATAAAAATTTGCTGGCTCAGCGAGCTAAAATGCTAGGGATTGACATTGAGTTGTTGGATTACGATCCCGCCTCTCCCAAGTTGCCTCAACAATCTGGCACACTGGTTGTGAAACACATTCCACTCGCGGAACCCACCATTGCGGGCCAACTCAACGAAGCCAACAGTCATTACGTATTAAATACTTTAGAAACCGCAGCAATTGGCTGTATGAATGATGAATTTGATGCTATTGTCACCGGCCCTGTTCACAAGGGTGTAATTAACCGAGCTGGCGTTGCTTTTAGTGGCCATACCGAGTTCTTTGCAGAGAAGTCCAATACGCCACTCGTGGTAATGATGTTGGCAACAGAAGGGCTGCGTGTTGCTCTCGTAACAACACACATCCCGCTAGCGTATGTATCTCAAGCCGTGACCGAAGACAGACTAGAGCGAATCATTGCTATTCTGCATAAAGATTTGGTTGAAAAATTTGCTATTGAGAAACCAACTATCTACGTATGTGGATTAAACCCACACGCAGGTGAAGATGGTTGTTTAGGGCGTGAAGAGATAGAAACCATCACCCCTACGCTAGAAAAAATTCGTCTGAAAGATGGCATTAATTTAGTTGGCCCATTGCCAGCAGATACCATCTTTAATGAAAAATATTTGCAAGATGCAGATGCTGTTTTAGGTATGTATCACGATCAAGTACTCCCAGTATTAAAATACAAAGGGTTTGGTCGCTCAGTGAACATCACGCTTGGCTTACCGTTTATTCGTACATCCGTCGATCACGGTACCGCCTTAGACTTGGCAGGAAAAGGCCAAGCCGATACAGGGAGCTTTAGAACAGCGCTCACGCACGCCATTGAATTAGTAGAGAAAAAACAATGAGAAATGATGTCCACTTAGGGCACAAAGCGCGTAAACGTTTTGGTCAAAACTTCCTTAACGATCCGTACATTATTGATGGAATCGTATCGAGTATTAATCCACTTCCAGGTCAAAACCTAGTCGAAATCGGCCCAGGTCTTGGAGCGATTACCGAACCTGTTGGCAAGCTTGTTGATAAATTCACAGTGATTGAGCTGGATAGAGATCTGGCTGAACGTCTGCGTAATCACCCCGATCTTGCTGAAAAGTTAACGATCCATGAAGGCGATGCAATGAAGTTCGATTTCGAACAACTTGTTAAGCCAAACAACAAACTACGTATCTTCGGAAACTTACCCTACAACATCTCTACACCCTTGATGTTCCACCTTTTTGAGTTCCATAAAGATGTGCAAGACATGCACTTTATGCTTCAAAAAGAAGTTGTTAATCGATTAGCAGCAGGCCCTGGCACTAAAGCTTACGGTCGTCTAACGGTTATGGCTCAATATTACTGTAAAGTCACTCCTGTGTTAGAAGTACCGCCAACAGCCTTTGTTCCGCCACCGAAAGTAGACTCAGCCGTCGTTCGCCTACAGCCTTATGAAGTGCTGCCTTACCCGGCCAAAGATCTCAAGTGGCTCGATCGTGTATGTCGTGAAGGCTTCAACCAACGCCGTAAAACCGTGCGCAACTGCTACAAGAGCTTAATCGACAAGGAAGTTCTTGAAGAGTTGGGGATAAACCCTGGTATGCGCCCTGAAAATCTAACGCTCGAACAGTTTGTCGATATGGCAAACTGGTTGCACGACAGTCACAACGCTGACAAATAATTGAAAAGGCTCCTACACTTCGGTGAGGAGCCTATTTTCTATGTCATACTTTTAGGGAACGCTTCCCTTAGCCTACCGACAGCAAAAGGTGCGAATATGGATATATCTACGCCTTGTATTAAATGCCAAGTTCACTCTAAATACATAGAGGAGCAATCTGAACCAACGAAGAATCGCTACGTCTTCGCTTACATTATTACCATCAAAAACCTCAGTAAGACGACTGTTCAGCTCATGTCTCGTCGCTGGTTGATTACTGATTCGAACGGAAAACAGCTCACCATAGAAGGTGAGGGTGTAGTAGGACAGCAACCTGTCATTGAAGCCCAAGACGAATACACCTACACTAGCGGCACCGTCATCGAAACTCCAGTCGGTGTTATGCAAGGTCATTATGTTATGACGGATAACAAAGGTATCGATTTCATCACTGAAGTTGACCCTTTTAGACTCGCTATACCTAATATCCTTAATTAGTTACCCTTAGCATCTACAGGAAGTTACTGTGTCGAATTATATTGTCGGAGACATTCAAGGCTGCTTTGACGAACTTCAATTACTGCTTGAAACTATTAACTTTGATAAACACCAAGATACGTTGTGGGTCGCCGGAGACTTAGTGGCTCGTGGTCCAAAATCTCTGGAGACACTGCGTTTTATTCGTAGTCTTGGTCACGCTGCAAAAGTGGTATTAGGCAATCATGACCTGCATCTACTTGCTATCTCCTTAGGCCTTTTTGCCGCAAAACCCAAAGATAAGACTCAGCCTATCCTCGATGCAGAAGATAGAGAGTTGTTATTTGAGTGGTTAAGGCAACAGCCATTAATTCAGGAGCATCCTGAATTTGTGATGTCTCATGCTGGAATCTCTCCTCAATGGGATCTAGAGCGAGCTCGTATTGAAAGTCGAGAAATTGCGGACTTATTGAAATCCGAACAATGGCCGTGGCTTATCGAAAATATGTACAGCAACACGCCTGATATATGGCATCAAGACTTAGAAGGGATTGAGCGCTATCGCTATTCGATCAACAGCCTGACCAGAATGCGATTCTGCTTTACTGACGGTCGACTCGACATGGCATGTAAGCTTCCACCGCAAGAGATCACGACAGAGTCGTTAGTACCTTGGTTTGATCTTCCACAGCGTATAAAACTCGATAAAACGGTTATCTTTGGGCACTGGGCGGCGCTAGAGGGTTACTCAGGAAAAGAGGTCATTGGTTTAGATACTGGATGTGTTTGGGGAGGACAATTGACGGCTCTTCGTTGGGAAGACAAACAATACTTTACTCAAGATGCCATTACTCAATAGACCGTCATTGATTCAATAGTTCGCGACGTAGCCACCATATGACGGCAGCCATTCCGGCTTGCTCAACAACAAAAAAGCAAGCCAATATAAGACATTAGCGCTCTAAAACAACAAATTCCATGCTGTGTTTATTTTTCTCATCCGCTTGATAAGTTTCACTAAAACTCCGCTTCCAACCTTCTCCCCAGTCTGGGAATTGCGTATCACCATCCACATCAAAATCGATGTAAGTCAGATAGAGTTTATCTGCTTTAGGTAAACAACTTTCATAGATTGAACCACCACCGATGATCATTACCTCATCAACATCACTGACGAACTCTAGAGCTTGTTCAATCGAAGTAACCGTAGTCACACCTTCAATCTTTAAACTTTCATCACGGCTAATAACAACATTCAATCGACCCGGTAAAGGACGTCCAATTGAGTCGTAGGTCTTACGTCCCATCACCACTGGTTTCCCCATGGTTGAGCGTTTAAACCATGCAAAATCCGCAGGTAAATGCCAAGGCATCTGATTATCTTTACCAATTACACGGTTGTTTGCCATTGCCGCTATCATGCTGATGATCATAAATCGAAAGTCCTGTCCCCAAAAAGAAAGTTAACGCTAGACAATAGGTCTACGACGGTAGAATAACAGCCCAGGTACCGCTAAGCCAACTGCCAGTCCTGCAATAATGAACATCGATTTCAAAAAGTTTTCCATCAATAACGCCAACAACTCAGGGTTGTATCCAGCCCTATTAATCTCAACCATTGCAATCATCGCTTTAAAGGCAAACACACCCGGAACCATGGGTATCAACGCTGCAACGGTAAAGACTTTAGGGTGAGCCAAAATTTTATGCGACCAATGAACGCCTATCATGCCAACTGTGGTGGCAGCAAAGAACGTCGCCCACTCGATTGGAATACCAAAGTGCATCATCAAATAGCGACTACCGTGGCCAATAGAGCCCCCCAGAGCACAATAAATGAGCGCCCGCTGAGGAACATTGAAGACCAATGCAAACCCGACAGCAGGAATCGCAGCAAAAAACATATCGTTTAACAAACCAACAAAAATTTCGACAATATCCATTAGTTTACCCACCCCCAAACGCCTGATAAGCTCATAGCCGCAACAATACCTAAGCTTATAGCTAGAGTTAATAGGCTGGCCATAGTGAAACGAGCCAACCCCATATTAATGTGCCCCTTAAGCATATCCGCAACGGAATTAATCAGAGGGAAGCCGGGAACTAACATCAGCACCGATGAAGCCATCACAATAGTTGGTTGGCCACCAATATTGTAAAGCACCGCCTGAGCCGAGATAGTCGTGGTAACGAAAGCTGTAATAGCAAAATTCAATAACGGATTAAAATGTCGATGACCGATCTCTTGTCTGACAAACATACCGCATGCTGAAGCAATAAAAGTCATCATGAATACATGCCAATCTCCGCCAGCAAGACGACTAAAAGATGCACAAGATAAGCCAATCATGATGACAACTAACCAACGGTTATAACGTTTGGGACTAATATTTTGAATCTTCTGATACGCTAACCCGTAATCGAGAATCCCCTTCTCCATCATGATGCATACTCGCTGAATATCCGTGATCACTTGCATGTTAATACCACGATCAGAACAGCTTCGAGTCGTCGTAATACAATGATCATTCATGACCGTTGTAACAACTAATGCATTGGCAGACAGTGCAACTTCAACTTCATCCATACCACATGCAAGGCCAATACGCTCCATTATGCCGCTAGTAAGCGCACTTTCAGCGCCATGAGCATGCAACATCTGCCCCGCTTGAGCGATTAAACGAGAAACAGCGCGTTGTTTAGATTCCATTCTATCTCTTTGAGGATTGTTAATAATAAAAACAATATTCTATTGGGTTTACATATAAAACAATATTGGTAATTTTAAATTAATTGATTAAGAGCAACCAAAATTGAAGGCCGAAACGAACTGATCATTTTGACGAAAGTTTGAGAGCAAAAATCAGTAGTTTTTTAAGATTTCCAAGATCCTCAATCAGCTTCAGGTTAAGCCAAACATAGCCATAGATATTAGATTTTTCACCGCCAAATTCAGCAATAATATCTTTTAATTCACTAATAATTTCTTCGGTTTCCTCAATGCTAACACCACCTCGAACCTCACCTTTTTCAACTAAATAAGCTAGGTTATTAAACTCTTGCTCCACTTGCTGCTGGCACTGTTTTAGCGATTTAGACCACAGCATATTCAAATGACTTTCTCTATCCCCCCAATAAGAATGGTTAAGGAGTTCAATAGTACTTAGCAGATTGCGCAACTGAATCTGAATAGCATCGAGCAACTGTCGCTTGAGTTTGGTTTCTTTGGCTGATGGTGAAGTAAGAGTCGTAATCGTCGTCATCTCTTTAAAAAGCGTGTTTTGAAACAATTCAAGATTAGGCTTTTCTAGCACATTGGGGGAATAAGAGAGATGGTAAACTTTAGAAAAAATTTTTAAGGTGTTTACGATGCGCAATCGCCAATGGATAAATGCACGCTGTGGATAGATAAGGCAAAATAATACGGCAATAATGCAGCCTATTGTCACATCAACGCCGCGCCATATCGCCACATCGACATCGGCATTTACAGCCCCTAGGGTAACAGCCAAGGTAATGCCTATCAGTATTCCAACATACGGTCGCTTGCCAAGCGCAAAATAGGCACTCAGAAAGATAATCACCGCACACCATAGATACATTAGCACCATCGAATATTGACTGATTGCTATGCCGACGATCCCTGATACCGCCCCAAGAGACGTACCCAGCACACGATGCCAGGCCCTTGGCAAAACATTGCCTAGGTATGATATTGGTCCTATCACTACAAATAAGGTGATTAGGATCCAAGTTCGTTCCGGAATCTCAAAATAATTCGCAAGAATTAAAGTGAGGACAAACGCGACTGCAATACGAACACCATGGATGATACGGTAATGGGTAAAGATAAACGCATCAACATTGGAGATTTTCTGGTTTAGGTGCATAATCTCTGATCCTTGAGATAAAACCAATTGTATAACATTAACTGGTCATTCTAGCGGGTTTTAAGACTCGTGACTGCGTTAGAACTTTTGATCGTAGAATTACTGCGTATCGAAAATTTCCACCTTATTCTCGAGTGCTTTTCCAGGCGATATCTAATCACTGACTGAGAGTGAGTAGGCCAAATTCTGTTGAGCACAGACAAAAAAGAGCCAGAATCTAATTCAGGCTCTTTTTATTATGTTTATTGTTCAAACGATTGTCGATAAAAGATGCTAGTCACGAACATAGATAACATGACCGTCATCTTCTTCGTCATCCCAGTCATCCCAATCGTCATCATCTTCAGTCACGACATTCTTACCACTCATGGCATCTTTGTGGTAATCGTCCCACATGAAGTTCACTTTTTCTTCTTCTTCAATGGCTTCAACTTCACGAGGCAGGTTCTCCATGAACTCAGCCAGTTTAAAGCAAAGATCTTTAGTGCCGATTTTGTTCACAGCAGAGATCTTGAAGTACTCACCTTCCCAACCTAAAGCTTCAACGATTTCTTGAATCTTTTCATCCGCTTCTTCTTCAGGCATTAGGTCAACTTTGTTAAACACTAGCCAGCGAGGTTTTTGTGCCACTTTTTCACTGTATTGTTCAAGCTCATCAATGATCGTCAGTGCATTTTGAATAGGATCAGAACCATCAATTGGTAAAATATCGATCATGTGTAGAAGAACACGACAACGTTCAAGGTGTTTCAAGAAACGAATACCCAGACCTGCGCCATCAGCTGCGCCTTCAATCAATCCCGGAATATCGGCAACAACAAAGCTCTTTTCAGGAACCACACTCACCACACCCAAGCTTGGGATCAAAGTAGTAAATGGGTAATCCGCCACTTTTGGTTTCGCAGCCGATACTGAGCGTATAAAGGTAGATTTACCCGCGTTTGGCAAACCAAGCATGCCAACGTCAGCCAATAAAAGAAGCTCTAAACGCAGTTCGCGAACTTCGCCTTTAGTACCCATAGTCTTTTGACGAGGAGCGCGGTTCACTGACGACTTAAAGCGCGTATTACCAAGACCGTGCCAGCCACCTTTACCAACCATGACTTTTTTGCCATGTTCAGCAACTTCAGCCACGATTTCATTAGTGTGAATATCAACCGCACGAGTACCAACGGGTACTTTCAGAGTAATATCTTTACCACGTTTACCTGTACAGTTACCACCGCGGCCGTTCTCGCCACGTTCCGCGCTGTAAAAACGTTGGAAACGATAATCGATCAACGTATTTAAATTCTCATCGGCTTGAATGTAAACATCACCACCGTCACCACCATCACCGCCATCAGGACCACCTTTAGCGACAAATTTTTCGCGCCAAAAGCTGACGGTGCCATTACCGCCATCGCCGGCTTCTATTTTTACTGATGCTTCATCAACGAATTTCATTTTTTAACTCCGCACTTACGTTGCGTTATCACTCTCCAAGGAGTGATATAAATTCTAGCAGATCCGAGTGTAGATCGATCACCTAAGATCCAGGTCGATCTGCAATCAAGGAACAAATAAGGAGAGGTTCTATGCGTACTGCTTTTTAAAAACTAAACCGTTTCTCAAAAATCAAAGCCAGAGCGTCTACTTTTTTATTCTTGTTATAAATAAAAAACCCTGCCGAATCGGCAGGGCTTTTGAATTCAGCTTGAAAGCTAGTATAAAAATCTTATAAAAGATTAAATTACTCAGCTTCGATGCTTACAAACTTGCGGTTTTTAGGACCTTTTACTGCAAATTTCACTTTACCTTCAGTAAGAGCGAAAAGAGTATGGTCTTTACCGATGCCAACGTTTGTGCCAGCGTGGAATTTAGTACCACGTTGACGAACGATGATGTTACCTGCAAGAACAGATTCACCACCAAAACGCTTAACACCAAGACGTTTGCTTTCTGAATCGCGGCCGTTATTAGTAGAACCGCCAGCTTTTTTATGTGCCATTGTTAAACTCTCCTAATACTTAAGCGTTAATGCCAGTGATTTTCACTTCTGTGAACCACTGACGGTGACCAGCTTGCTTACGAGAGTGCTTACGACGACGGAACTTAACGATTTTAACTTTATCGCCACGACCGTGTTGTACTACTTCCGCAGTCACTTTGCCACCTTCAACAAGAGGTGCACCAACAGCGATTTCTTCGCCGTTAGCAACAAGAAGAACTTTATCAAATTCAACAGTTGCACCAGTTTCAACGTCTAATTTCTCTAAACGAAGAGTTTGACCTTCGCTTACTCGGTGTTGTTTGCCACCAGATTGGAAAACAGCGTACATATTTTACTCCGCTTTTTCCGCACAGCCTATGGTTGTTAATTGTACAACTCGGGTGTGCGCTAAACTAATCAATAGGGCGCAGATTCTACGGGAATCATGCCGCTATGACAAGCCATATTTTTAAAAAATTGGCGAAAACCTGTTCGCCAAAGAAAAGTGCAGCAATGATGCCTTTAAGCGATGTATTAATCAATGTTTTTTAGTGTATCATCCAACAATTAAATACAACGTATAAGCCTTACAGGGTCTAACTTCAGCCGGATGAACAATGGATTTTAAAGCTATCCAAACGCTTACTGCCAATGATGTGGCAAAAGTGAATGAAACAATTCAAACTCAACTTAATTCTGACGTAAGTTTAATCAACCAGCTTGGTTTTTATATCGTTAGTGGCGGTGGAAAACGCCTACGCCCTTTACTCGTCCTTTTATCTGCTCGAGCTCTAGGTTATCAAGGTGAAGCTCATATCACCTCCGCTGCCTTTATCGAATTTATTCATACAGCGACACTGCTTCATGATGATGTTGTTGACGAATCAGATATGAGACGCGGTAAGGCAACGGCTAACGCAGCTTTCGGTAATGCCGCTAGCGTTTTGGTTGGGGACTTTATTTATACTCGCTCATTCCAAATGATGACTACGCTAGGATCATTAAGGATCCTTGAGCTCATGAGTGAAGCAGTAAACGTCATTGCCGAGGGTGAAGTTCAACAATTGATGAACTGTAATAACCCGGACATCACAGAAGAAAGCTACATGCAGGTCATTTATTCTAAGACTGCACGTTTGTTTGAAGCTGCGACACAAATTGGTGCCATACTGACAGAATCATCCCCAGAAATTGAAACCGCAATGCAAAACTATGGGAAATTCTTAGGCACCGCATTCCAACTGATTGATGATGTGATGGATTACACCGCTGATGGTAAAGAGATGGGTAAGAACGTTGGTGACGATCTTGCTGAAGGCAAACCAACACTGCCTCTACTTTATGCGATGCACAATGGTTCTCCAGAGCAAGCAAGTATGATCCGTGAGGCGATTGAAAAAGCGAATGGCATGGAGCGTCTCGACGACATTATGGCTGTTATGAAAGAAACAGGCTCGTTAGAGTACACCATCAATAAAGCCTATGAAGAAGCCGATAAAGCGATTGCTGAGCTTTCTGTGCTGCCTGACTCTGAATATAAGCAAGCGCTAACCGCACTCGCACACCTTGCAGTAAAACGCAGTAAGTAACCAAGCAAAGATGAACATCTCGTCTTAGAAGCACGGTGCTATAGAGAACTAAAAAAAGAGCCGTTAAGCTCTTTTTTTAGTTCTGAACAAACATTTGTGTTGCCGCGACTTTCAATACCGGCTCGCTTCCAAGGATAGCGGTAATTGAGCTTCAATTTCTTCAAGCTCTTCCATTGGCACTGCATACTGCTCATGTCCATGATAAGTCTCTACTAAGGCATACTGCTCTTGCTCATCAATGACTAATATTTTTCCTAAGCGCCCCAAATATTCAACATTCATACCTTTTGTAACCGTCGCCATAAGCTGCACCTCCATCTCGATAACAGAAGAAAATACGAGCAACTTGAATGCTAGGATCAAAAAACCGGTCATCAAGACCGGCTTTTACTCATCATTTTTTGGCTGAGTTTAAAGGCGTCCCGCTTATTTCGCGAATTCTACACCAATCTCAATATCACCATTTAACGTTTCCAGCATGCTGTCTAATGCGTTACGCTCAAAGTCACTCAGTTCACCGTAGCTAAGGATCGCTTCTGCCCCCTCTTTGCCTAGTTTAACGGGTTGAGCGAAGAATGGGGCGTGTTCGCCTTCACCTTCAACGTATGCACATTCAATCACGTTCTCTTCACCTTGAAGCGCTTTCACTAGAGCAAGACCAAAACGACAAGCTGCTTGACCCATAGACAGTGTCGCACTACCGCCACCCGCTTTCGCTTCGACGACTTCCGTACCTGCATTTTGGATACGAGTCGTTAATGCTGCGATTTCCTCGTCAGTGAACTCGACGCCTTCAACTTGAGAAAGGAGAGGAAGAATCGTTACGCCTGAATGACCACCGATAACAGGAACACGGATGTCACCTGGATCTTTGTCTTTTAGTTCAGCAACGAACGTTTCAGAACGAATGACATCAAGAGTGGTAATACCAAATAGACGACGCTTGTCGTAAACGCCCGCTTTCTTCAGTACTTCAGCCGCAATTGGCACTGTTGTGTTTACAGGGTTCGTGATGATACCTACGCAAGCGTTTGGACATACAACTGCAATTTTTTCTGCAAGGGATTTAACAATACCAGCATTTACATTGAAAAGATCAGCGCGATCCATACCCGGTTTACGCGCCACACCCGCAGAGATCAACACCACATCCGCACCTTCTAGTGCCGGTGTTGGATCTTCACCTGCATAACCTTTGATCGAAACAGGCGTTGGAATATGGCTAAGATCGGCAGCAACACCCGGTGTTACCGGTGCAATGTCATAAAGAGCAAGATCTGAACCAGCAGGTAGACGATTCTTAAGTAATAGGGCTAGGGCTTGACCGATGCCACCAGCGGCACCAATAACAGCTACTTTCATTATTATTCTCCTTGAGGGCTTTTTCTTATACGTTCTTTGTAGGGTAATTTTTGAGCTAACTTTAAATTAAAAAACTATAATAATCACAAAGTGATTACAATCAATTAACGCTATCTTTGCGACTTCGCGCAAGTCAATAAAATCGTGCTACACAGCGAATTCGTATTATGGCGATAATCAACTGAAATAACAAAACAAGTCATCACAAATAACACATTATTCCATTAAAAATTTACAGTGATACAAC
>NZ_JAKJSY010000066.1:0-27657 GCF_050337445.1 Vibrio minamisatsumaniensis
TGACGCGAGAGGCCCGAAGGTCCCCCTCTTTGGCCCGTAGGCATTATGCGGTATTAGCCATCGTTTCCAATGGTTATCCCCCACATCAAGGCAATTTCCTAGGCATTACTCACCCGTCCGCCGCTCGACGCCCATTAACGCACCCGAAGGATTGYTAGTGTCGTTTCCGCTCGACTTGCATGTGTTAGGCCTGCCGCCAGCGTTCAATCTGAGCCATGATCAAACTCTTCAATTTAAGATTTTGTCGACTCAACGAATACTGACTTCAAAACTAATATTCATTCGCCTATTCGAAAATAAACAAAGAACATGTAATTCTAAAGCTATTACCATTCCAACAGAATGATAATGAATTGACTGTGCCAAGACTAAGTAAACTTAATCTCGATTGGTCACTCAGTTCATTGAAATCAATTTTGATTCCGAAGAATCTGTTTTATCTAACGATAAAACGTTTTGATATTCATCAACGAGTGCCCACACAGATTGATAGGTTTAAATTGTTAAAGAGCTTCACTTGTTGAGCGTTCCTTTTAAATAAGGTACCTCTCGAAGTGGACGGTCATTCTAGCGAATTGGATTCCAGTGTCAAACACTTTTTCCAGCTAATTTTTCAAAGCATCTTAAATGCTTATCACCGCCTTGTTACTCAGTTCAAACCGCTTGGTTATCCTTGGCAACGGAGGCGTATTATAGAGAGAATAATCCTTTGCACAAGACCAAAAACGAAAAAAAGCCACCACCGGCGACCGTTCGAACACTATTCACACAAAGCGTTTAAAATAGGTACGATTAAGCCCTAATTTCGGCCAATCGTACCTACAATTCTTACTTCAACTATTGGTGAGCAATAATGCGGTCGTTATTGACTAATAGCTGCACTTTTTTATCCGGATTGACCTTTCCTGCCAATATCGCTTTCGCTAGCGGGTTCTCAACCGTTTGTTGAATCGCTCTTTTAAGGGGTCTTGCGCCATAGACAGGATCAAAACCAACTTGAGAAATTAGCTTAAGTGCTTTTTCTGAAACTTCGAGTTCATAACCGTTGCCTTCCATTCGTTTTTTCAAATGCTCGAGTTGAATCGCGGCAATCGACTCAATATGCTCTTGCCCTAATGGATGGAACACGACACTTTCATCGACACGATTCAAAAACTCAGGTCGGAAATGTTTACTCACCACTTCCATAACCTCATTTTTAATCCCTTGGTAATCCAACGTATTGAAGTTTTCTTGAATTCTCGATGAACCGAGGTTAGACGTCATGATCACAACGGTATTCCTAAAGTCGACCGTGCGACCTTGTCCATCGGTTAAACGCCCATCATCAAGAACCTGCAATAGAATATTGAAAACATCCGGATGTGCTTTCTCTACTTCATCAAGCAAAATAACAGAATAAGGTTTTCGACGAACAGCTTCAGTTAAATAGCCACCCTCTTCATAACCAACGTAACCAGGAGGAGCACCAACTAAACGCGCAACTGAGTGCTTTTCCATAAATTCTGACATATCGATGCGCACCATGGCATCTTCACTATCGAACATGAAATTGGCTAATGTTTTACACAGTTCTGTTTTACCGACGCCAGTAGGACCAAGAAATAAGAACGAACCAATTGGCCTATTCGGGTCAGACAAACCAGCACGACTACGACGAATCGCATTAGAAACGACTTCGACCGCTTCCGCTTGCCCGATAACACGCTTGTGCAGGACACCTTCCATTTTCAGAAGCTTCTCTTTTTCTGCTTCTAACATTTTAGAAACCGGAATCCCGGTTTGCTTTGACAGAACATCAGCAATCTCAGTGTCCGTCACTTTATTACGTAATAGGGTCATTTCTTGCATTTCAGCTTGAGCTGCAAGATCTAACTGCTTTTCTAACTCCGGGATTCGGCCATATTGCAATTCAGACATACGATTAAGATCACCAGCGCGCCGTGCAAAATCCATATCCATACGAGCTTGTTCTAGCTCTGATTTAATATGTTGCGTTCCAGATAGTGCCGCTTTTTCTGCGTTCCATACTTCTTCAAGTTCGGCAAATTCTCGTTCTTTATCAGAAAGCTCTGCTTGCAGTGTACGGAGGCGCTTTTCACTGGCTTCGTCGTTTTCGTTAGTTAGTGCTTGCTGCTCAATCTTCAATTGAATGATTTTGCGCTCCAACTTATCTAATGACTCAGGTTTTGAGTCAATCTGCATTCGAATACTCGAAGCTGCTTCATCAATGAGATCAATCGCCTTGTCTGGTAATTGACGATCTGAAACATAACGGTGTGATAGCGTTGCCGCTGCTACGATAGCAGGGTCAGTAATTTCCACGTGGTGATGAAGTTCATAGCGCTCTTTTAACCCCCGAAGAATAGCGACAGTGTCTTCAACTGTCGGTTCATCCACTAGCACTTTTTGGAATCGACGCTCTAATGCTGGATCTTTCTCTAGATATTGACGATATTCATCAAGCGTTGTCGCGCCGACGCAATGCAATTCACCACGAGCTAATGCAGGCTTTAACATGTTGCCAGCATCCATCGAGCCTTCGCCTTTACCCGCCCCGACCATAGTATGAATTTCATCAATAAAGAGAATGACATTGCCCTCTTCTTTCGATAATTCATTAAGCACAGATTTTAAACGCTCTTCGAATTCACCACGATATTTCGCACCGGCAATCAAAGAGCCCATATCTAACGAAAGTACACGTCGGCCTCTTAAACCTTCTGGGACTTCATTGTTGATAATACGCTGCGCTAAACCTTCAACTATTGCTGTTTTACCGACACCCGGTTCACCGATAATGACAGGGTTATTCTTAGTACGGCGTTGAAGTACTTGAATTGTGCGACGAATCTCGTCGTCTCGACCAATGACAGGATCGAGCTTGCCTTGCTCTGCTCTTTCGGTCAGATCAATGGTGAACTTCTCTAATGCTTGGCGTCTATCTTCAGCATTCTGGTCATCCACTTTTTGACCACCTCGAACTTGCTCGATAGCTTGAGATAATTTTTGTTCGGTAAGACCGAGCTCTTTAAGTAAACTTCCTAAAGGCCCTTTGTCTTCAATAGCTGCAAGTAGGAATACCTCTGAAGAGATGTAACTGTCTTGGCGCTTTTGTGCGACCTTATCACACAAGTTAAATAGCATTCCCATCGCACTAGAAAGCTGAACATCCCCACCGATGCCACTCACCTTTGGCACCCGATCTAATATCTCACTTAATTTTGAACGCAGTTGGACCACGTCAACATTCAACATGGTGAGTAATGGACGGATCGCACTACCCTCTTGATTAAGCAAAGACACCATGAGGTGTACCGGTTCTATATATTGGTGATCACGACCTAATGCGAGCGACTGAGCATCAGATATCGCAATTTGGAATTTACTGGTGAATCGATCGAGACGCATGCCAACCTTCCTACTCTTAGATATGTTTATCTTATGATTAGAAGATGGATACGGTAACGCAGATTTTCAAGGGATAAGAATGAAGAATAGAGCTGATATAAAAATATAAATGAACTGGATGGCTGATTGCACTCGTGAAAAGTTACTCCAACCAAATAAAGGTAGCCTGACGACCCGTAATGCCATCGCGGCGATAAGAATAGAACGCATCGGCATCCGTGAAAGTACAGAGATTGGAATCTGTCACCAAAGTCACGCCAGCTTTGTTCAGTCGTTGCGTTGCAAGTTGGGACATATTTGCCAACCATTTACCAGGCTCAGTTTTAGCTCTGAATGCTGATTTAGCTTGAGGATCGGCATCAACAAAAGCAGCCAGTACATCGTCACCAACCTCGAACGCCTCTTGACCAATTGCAGGGCCAAGCCAAGCCATGACCTGATTCTCGGAGTCTAGGTTTGAAAACTTTGCAATGGCATTTTCAAGTATACCACCAGCAAGACCACGCCAACCGGCATGAACCGCAGCAACTTGAGTGCCTTGGCTATCCGTTAAAATGACCGGTAAGCAATCGGCTGTCATCGCAGAACACACAACCCCTTTAGCTGTGGTAAATACACCGTCAGCATCAAGAATATCGGCCGTAGGATCTAACACAATAACGACGTCTGTTGAGTGCGTTTGGTTTAGCCACACTGGAGCTACAGGCATATTCGCGTGTTGCTTGAGCCAGGCTCTGTTATTTTCAACAAGCGAGGCATCATCCCCAACATGCGTACCTAGGTTTAATCCTTGATACGCACCAGTAGAACAACCCTCAAAACGTGTCGAAGCAAATGCTTTCACGTTTTTTGGCGCGTTCCAGTCAGGGATGATCAGCGACATGATTAAATATCGTCTTCTTTGTTTTCACGAGCATCAACACGTAACGCTTCAGCCATCACAACCATATCGTTTGGCACAGGTGCGTGAAACTCAACGTCTTCACCAGTAATAGGGTGAACAAATTTAAGCATGACAGCATGCAGTGCTTGGCGATCAAAAGAACGAATCATTGTTGTCAGCTCTTCAGATGCCCCTTTTGGAATACGAGCACGGCCACCGTATGCAATATCACCTAACAGTGGATGCTGAATATATGACATGTGGACACGGATTTGGTGAGTACGACCGGTTTCTAGACGCAGACGAATACGAGTATGTTCGCGGAAGTGCTCAGCAACACGGTAGTGAGTGACCGCAGGCTTACCTAATTCATTGACGTCCATCAAAGTACGTTTAGTTGCATGACGACTAATGCCTTTTTCTACCACACCACCCGCTGTCATTTTGCCAATGGCAATGGCTTCATATTCACGAGTAATGCGACGTTTAGCAAGAGCACGTACAAGACGAGTCTGAGCTGGAACCGTTTTAGCCACAACCATAAGGCCTGTTGTGTCTTTATCAAGACGATGCACAATACCCGCACGAGGCACTTCAGCAATCTGAGGGTAGTGGAAAAGTAATGCGTTTAGTATGGTTCCATCCGGTGTGCCTGCACCTGGGTGTACGACTAAGTCTCGAGGTTTATTGATAACCAGTATGTCATCATCTTCATAGACAATGTTTAATGGAATATCTTGTGCCTCCCAGCGCTCTTCATCTGCAAGTTCAGCTTGCAGGATGATCTCTTCCCCACCGAAAACTTTGACACGCGGTTTGGTGATAACTTCGCCATCCACTTGGATTTTGCCGTCAAGAAGCCACTCTTTAATACGAGAGCGAGAAAAATCGGTAAATAGTTCCGCGACAGCTTGGTCTAAACGTTGACCTAACTGGCTGCTTTTTACTGTGTCTGTTAATGTTATCTGCTGAGCCATATCGAACTTTTTTAAAAACCGTGAGACTAATACCCATTAGTATGGATAAAATAGAATAATTGCATCATTGTATCTGTTACTGGTTAGAAAGTAACGGAGCTTACGAAATATTTAATTCAAGGAATCGACGCCTGACATGAAACACCTTACTTTATCGGGTCTATTAGCCGTATCACTCTTGGTTGGTTGTTCAAGTAGTGAAGAGATAGTGCCAGATGTACCACCATCGGTTCTCTACTCTGACGCTCAAGAATCACTGCAGAGCGGTAGTTGGCTTACTGCAATTGAAAAGCTAGAAGCCCTAGACTCTCGTTACCCATTTGGCGCCTATTCAGAACAAGTACAATTGGATCTCATTTATGCGTACTACAAAAATGATGACTTAGCACTGGGCCTTGCGACCATTTCTCGATTCCTACGCTTAAACCCAACGCATGAAAAACAAGACTGGATTTTATACATGCGTGGTCTGACACACATGGCTCAAGATAGAAACTTCATGCATGATCTTTTTAATATCGACCGAAGTGACCGTGATCCGGAACCCGTGAAGCTTGCCTTTGCTGATTTCAAACGATTGCTCGAACGTTTCCCTAACAGCCCTTACGCTGAAGATTCGCAAAAACGCATGTTTGCTCTTAAGAATCGTCTGGCAGATTATGATTTAGCCACGGCTGACTTCTATCTACGACGTAAAGCTTGGATTGCTACGGTAAACAGAACACAAGAACTGCAAAAAACTTACCCTGACACCATTGCTGCACGTAAGTCTCTAAAAATACAGTTAGAAGCCTATAAGCAACTTGGGCTAGAAGACGCCATAAAAAGAACAGAAAAGTTAATTGAGTTAAACCCACTGCCTTAATCCGCAGCCCACATAACGACGTCAAAAGCGTGCTAATTTCTTAGCGCGCTTTTTTAATTCATCAGGTCAACTTGATGAATCCCACTTTCCACAGTATCTTGAATAAATAAAACTTAACACAACATTAACACGGAGTGTGAATGTGAGTAGGTTGTTATTCCTTATCGGGATCGTGCTATTTAGCCAAATAATCCACGCGCTAGAACTGTCCCCATTAAGCAACAAGCCTTATACCGGCGATCTGGATGTACTCAAAACCAAAGGAGCAGTGCGGGTACTCGTGTCGGCCGATCTTGGCTTTTATTACATAGAAGATGGCAAACCAAAAGGTATTGTCGCAGAAATGCTCTATCACTTTGAGAAGAGCCTTCATAAGAAACACCCCTATCTCAATGTTCAAATCATCCCCGTGCAACGAGATGATCTACTTCCCTCTTTAGAATCTGGTTATGGTGATATCGCTGTCGCTAACCTAACGATCACCGACAAACGATTACGAACCATCGATTTTTCAGATCCGATGATGAAAGAGGGTAAAGAACTCATTATCACAGAAAAAAAAGCTGAACCTATTACCGATATCAAGCAATTGAGCGGCAAAGAAGTTTGGATCCGTGCAAGCTCGAGTTATTTCGAAAGCGTGCAAAAGATGAATAAAGAGCTCAATAAATTGGATTTGCCTCCCCTATACGTTCACTTCATCGAAGAGTCACTACAGGACTACGAATTGATAGAGCTCGTCAACCAAGGCTACATACAAGGCACTATCCTAGATAGCCATAAAGTAAAGCTGTGGACTGACGTAATGGAAAACATTCAGATCCATCACGATTTCCCCTTACGTGAAAATGGCCAAATAGCCTGGGCATTGAGGAAAAACAGCCCGCAACTCAAGAAAGAGATCAACAAATACGTCAAGACCGCACGAACAGGCACCTTACTTGGAAATGTTATCTATAAAAAATACATCGACAACACTCGTTGGTTAGGCCGGGCGCTCAACCCAAATAAAGTCGACAGGGTAACGAAACTGGCCGATGTGTTTGAAAAATACTCGAAAAAGTATGAATTCGATCCTTTAATGATGTCTGCACAAGGTTTTCAAGAATCAGGATTGGATCAAAGCAGGGTTTCTCATCGAGGTGCAATTGGTGTGATGCAGGTATTGCCGAGTACAGCCAAAGACAAAAACGTCAACATCAAAAACATCCATAAGGTAGATAACAACATCCATGCGGGGGTGAAATATATGCGCTTCATCAAAGACCGATATTTTGACGACCCGGCGATATCACCAGACAATCAAATCTACTTCACTTTAGCTTCTTACAATGCAGGCCCCGCTAAGATCAGAAAAATGAGACAGATAGCTAAGAAGAAAGGATACAACCCTAACATCTGGTTTAAAAACGTCGAAATCGTTACGCGAAAGTATGTCAGTAAAGAGCCCGTCACGTATGTCGCCAACATCAACCGTTACTATGTCATATACAAGCAACTACAGGCCATCAATGCTATCCGAGAAGAAAGTACGGCGAGATTACAGAACGCCAACGATTAACTTCCCTTCAATCCCAGAGTTTGGAGAACAACGGTATGAGTATGAGATAAAACTAAAAACACAAAAGCCGCATAAAAAAATTTATGCGGCTTTTGCTGATGGGATTCTGAAGAAGCTTACGTAATCACCTACAACACGAGATCTATATCACACAACACTATTGAGTGAATTTTCATCAAGTACTTTCTATGGGCTGTAAGATGCCCCTAAAAACGGATGGAATTTTTAGCGAAGCCTTGCCTCCAAGTTATCGTTTTTCATAAGGATAACAAGCATTTTTCGCCAAAAATATATAAAGACTTGCGTAAGATCACATTTGATTTTAATGCTTATCCCACCCAACAATAACAAGATCTAGATCACATTCTTTATTCCCAAAAGTCGTAATCTGAAGTTAACCCATGAGGGATACAACAGAGGAAAACTTCTATGAAAATGAATATCACTGGCAAAAATATCGACATTACCTCTGCAATCCGTGATCACATAGAAAGCAAATTTAAAAAGCTGGATAAATGGCAAGTGGATATCATTGGCTGCCAAGCGAGCTTTAGTGAAGAACCAAACAAGAAGAAGAAATTTGAAGCGGTACTCACTGTACCCAAAGGGCAACTTGTTGCTTCATCCATTCATGACGACCTCTACGCGGCTATCAACGAAGTAGAACAAAAACTAGAACGTCAACTCAACAAGCTACGCCATAAACCAGAAGCACGTCGCGCTGAAAAGCCTGAAATAGAAGAGCTAGAATCTGAAGTCGATTAAGGAAAGAGAACAGATTAAAAAATAGCGCCTCAGGGCGCTATTTTTTTGCTTGACGCTCGCAGCTCGCTTGCTTATTGTGTTTAAACATTCATAAAACAATCACTTTTTATGCACACTCAATCTTTGTTTATTTTTGACTTCTTTTTTCTTCCGTAAATCGGAGGCTGAGTCGTTTTAGAAAAACAAGTCAAAAACGAACAAGAAGCCTCCCACATTAGGGAGGCTTTTTTATAAGGACACATTTATGACTGACCGCTCAATTTCACTGGATGATATCCGCCTTCGCCTTAATGATTTAGATGACGAACTACTGAAGCTACTTTCAGAACGTCGCAAGCTAAGCATCGAAGTTGCTAAAAGCAAGGTAGAAACATCAAAGCCAGTTCGTGATGCAGTAAGAGAACAACAACTTCTGGTTAAGCTGATTAACAACGGCAAAGATAAATACGAGCTTGATGCGCAGTACATTACCAAACTGTTTCACACCATCATTGAAGACTCGGTTCTACTGCAACAGTCATACTTGCAAAACCTTGCGAATCCACAAAGCCGCAAGCCACTCGCGCGCGTTGCATTTTTAGGCTCTAAAGGTTCATATTCCCACCTTGCTAGCCGCGAGTATTTCAGCCGCAAGAATATGGAATTAATTGAATTAAACTGCAATCACTTCAAAGAAGTCGCCTTAACGGTAGAATCCGGCCATGCTGACTATGGTGTTCTGCCTATCGAGAACACGAGCTCAGGGTCCATCAACGAAGTCTACGATCTGCTGCAACATACGACGCTTTACATCGTTGGTGAGCTTTCTCAGCCTATTGAGCATTGCCTTGTTGCGAAAAACGATCTTCGTTTAGAAGACATCAAAACACTCTATTCACACCCACAACCACATCAACAGTGCAGTGAGTTCTTGAGCCGTCTTAATGGTGTCACCCTTGAATCTTGCGCAAGCACAGCTGATGCAATGAAAAAAGTAAAAGAACTAGATAGCGATGATGTGGCAGCGATTGGCAACGCATCGAGCGGTAAGCTTTATGGCCTACAACCTATCCAAGGTAACATTGCGAATCAGACAGAAAATCACACTCGTTTTATTGTTGTCGCACGTAAACCGGTTGAAGTATCGACTCAGATTCCAGCAAAAACCACACTCATCATGTCAACATCGCAAGAGGCCGGCTCTTTGGTAGAGACACTGCTGATTCTGCAACGCTTAGGTATCAACATGACTAAACTAGAATCTCGCCCTATTATGGGTAATCCATGGGAAGAGATGTTCTATGTGGATTTAGAGGCACACCTCGATTCAGATAACATGCAGCAAGCGATAACAGAATTAACGGCGATTACTCGTCATCTGAAAGTCTTAGGCTGTTACCCTAGCGAGAACATCAAGGCGACTCAAGTTAAGTTGTCGTAACTTCTCGTCGCCATAAACCGTTGGCCAGTTTCTATCCATGTGATAGAAACTGACGGTCAGTGAAGTCCCCCAACAGTCAGGAAGACGCCATAATCAGCACTCCTTAGATACGAATGAAGCGACAAACCTTCGAACTCACAAACTTCAATTTAATTCACGAACAGAAGAATCTAATCAATGAAATCCGTTATCATTGCTTCGCTAAATCCCGCTAAGATCAACGCTGTTAAAAGTGCGTTCATATCGGCTTTCCCAGAGACAGAATTTGAATTCACTGGCATCAACGTCACGAGTGGGGTATCAGATCAACCGATGAGCAACAGCGAAACCTATCAAGGTGCAATCAACCGCGTGAACAATGCCACTCAAGCGCAACCAAATGCCGATTTTTATGTGGGGTTAGAAGCGGGAATTGAAGGTAATATGACTTTTGCTTGGATGATTATTGATGCGAATGGTCAACGAGGAGAGTCTCGTTCCGCAAGTCTGATGTTACCACCAACGGTACTTGCAAAGCTTGAACATGCCAATGAGTTGGGCGATGTAATGGATGAAGTCTTCGGAACAGACAACATCAAACAAAAAGGGGGGGCGATAGGTCTCCTGACACACAACCAACTGTCACGTAGTTCTGTCTATCATCAAGCGCTAATCTTAGCTCTGATCCCATTTGTGAATCCTGAACACTTTCCTATCTAATGCTCAGTTAAACGGCGAAAGATTGAGAGAATCATCATCAGAAACAAAAAACGCTAACATCCAGTTAGCGTTTGTTATCGAATTCGTGTTCGCACTCTCCAGTGCTCGCTTAACTCCGTGATGACTTTAGCAATAAGTCGGCGATCACCGCTTTCTCTTGTTCAGATTTAGCCTTTAGCTCATTTGAGCCTCTGGTTATCGTCGCAACCCCAACCCCCAACATTTGACTGACCTGCCTTTGAGACAGCTCGCCTTTCATCAGCTCACAGAAGATATTAATTCGAGCGATCAGAGCATCTCGCTCGTCTGGTGTCATCATCATGGTCAACAATAGTTCATGCTGATCTTTTTCAACAGCCGCCTTAACCACTGCCATCAGTTGTTGCCAATTATCATATTCAGGTTGTGATGCCATATATCTACACTTACTTTTAAATTCTGACTTTAAAGCGTCGCTTAACGGTATAAAGCGTTTAACACTTTATACCGCAACACTTAATGTGATCCAATGTAAAAAGACACAAAGTGGGGATGCTTCGCACTCACCGCTTTTGATAGTGACCCATTAATACTGAGTGGTCGCCTCATGAGGAGCTAAAAACGGTCCCTTTTCCCCCAAGATATCTCGATAGTAGGTCTCAAACATCAAGATATTCTGAACGTAGCCCCGCGTCTCTTTGAATGGGATCATTTCAATAAAAGCATACGCATCGAGCTTTTCATCACTGCGTGAACGCCATTGTTTCACACGGCCTGGCCCCGCGTTGTATGCAGCAAAAGCAAGAATACGGTTATTGTCATACTGAGAAAGTAAGCTCTCTAAGTAATAACTGCCAATCTCAATATTCTTACCAACATCATAAAGCTCCTCGCTGCCTTGGTACTTAATCTTGTACTTGTTAGCGGTATATTGAGCAGTCTTTGGCATGATTTGCATGATGCCACGCGCACCAACTGGAGAGCGAGCTTCTGAATCCATCGCACTCTCTTGTCTCGCTAAAGACATCAAGGTGATAGGATCAATGTCATGTTTTTCTGCGTAGAAATCAAACCACCATTTATGAGCAACCGGGAAACGTAAGGCGATGTTACTCCATATCTTCGCGGAGATACTGGCCGTTACCATAAAGTGATTCCAACCTTGTGTCGCAGCATACGCGGCAAGCATCGCTTTTTGATTTTTGTCAGCATGAGTTAGTAACCAACGCCATTCACTCTTCGCCGCAGCAATTTTATCTCGGTCAATCAGCTCACCAATGCGCACCAAAGAGGTGGTAAATGGCTTCACTGTTTCAGCGTTGAACTTAAGTGTCGAGGTTGGATAATGAATCGGCTGACCTAACTGCTTAGCTGCCGCCACACTGTAGAAGTTACGTTGACCCAAGATATTGGATAGTCGCTTATTGCCTTTGTCAGTATCGCCCGTCGCAATTTCTGCCCTGCCCTGCCAATATTGCCAGAGGATTGAGGCTTGGTGCTTATCATCCAAACGAGCTATCCACTCTTTCAAACCCACCCAATCGGCATGTTGAATTGCCAAACGTGCACGTCGTTCAAGCAATATCGATTGTGATGAGCGAGCCAACATTTTGTCTCGCCATGCCATCAAAACTTCAGAATCAGTATTGATCAAACGAAGTGCTAAGTAGTCCGCTAACTCCTGTGCTTTCTCTTTGGAAAAATGTTGAGCGACCACAACGTCATCGAACACTTCTTGAGCGCGACTCGCTGATGTTCTTGCTAATTTTTCGAAACCAAGCTGTGTTTGAGTTTGGTAGAATTGATTAGCGGGGTGCTCCTTGGCGAAGGTAAGCACATCTTCAGGGTGGTTGAACAACACCTTCATCTGTTTCGCTTTAGCCACTGACTCATCATCATCTAATTGTTTTATTAAATAGATCATCAGCTTGCCATTATTCTCTTCAAACGCTAGCACTAGCAGCATCCGATCAAGAATGAGCTTATCGGTTCTTAAACCGGCTTGGTCCCAGCTCTTAAATAGAGGAGTACAGGCATCATCAACACCGCGACCACTCAACCAAAGTTGCTTAGCCCCTTTAAAGGCAAGCTCTTGATTGCCCTGTTCGTAATGTGCGCGGTAATAGATACATTGATATTTTTCACCCACCGGTTCTTTCGTTTGAAACTCAAGGATTGTCTTCCACTGTTTTTGAGAAGCCAATGAATCTAAATAAGGCGCGCGCATTCGATTGGAAAACGGTAAGGCTTTATTCTCTTCAATAAAAGCGTCCACTTCAGCAGGAGTACGCTCACCAAGGTCAATAAGAAAGGCTCGATAATCGGTATATGGTGTTAAAGGGTATGTTTGAATTTGGTTACGCAGCACAGAGTAGGCTTTTAGATCATGGTTGTCTAAAACCTCTTGCGCTCTATCATAAGCATCACGCTGCATCTCAAGCTCTGAGGCATTGCTAGCCATCGTTATCGGAGCCTGTGAAAATGAAAACAACATTGCAGATGCAACCACAGCCATTTTCGTATTACCAATGCGGAAAAACATTCGCTCTTTCCTTAGTGCGTGTATGGATACGTGAAGTCTATTTACGCCCGACATCACATCAAATGTAAAGGATTTGAATGTTAAATATTATTAACATTTAACACCCCACCTCAAAAGCCAATTAAATACAGTTTTAATGATCACTGTGACAATAATAGGTAAGGATTGATTCAAGAATGGCTTTTCTGTCCTAGGAGTAACATCTTTAGGGATATTGGTATAAAATAACCGAAAATTTTGAACAATAATTAGGATTGATCGGCAATGGCTGAATACGTATATACCATGTCTCGGGTGAGCAAAACTGTTCCACCTAAGCGTCAAATTCTTAAAGACATTTCTCTTAGCTTTTTTCCTGGCGCTAAAATCGGTGTTTTAGGTCTCAATGGTTCAGGTAAATCTACCCTACTGCGTATCATGGCTGGTATTGATACTGATATTGATGGTGAAGCTCGTGCACAACAAGGCCTTAAAGTCGGTTACCTACCGCAAGAGCCGGTACTAGATGAATCAAAAACCGTGCGTGAAATCGTAGAAGAAGCGGTTTCTGACGTCGCTGACGCACTTAAGCGTATTGATGCAGTTTACGCAGCCTACGCTGAACCAGATGCCGACTTCGATGCACTTGCGAAAGAGCAAGGCGAACTGGAAGCTCTGATTCAAGCAAAAGACGGTCACAACCTAGAGACAGCACTAGAGCGTGCTGCTGATGCACTTCGTCTGCCAGAGTGGGATGCGAAAATCGAGTTCCTATCAGGTGGTGAACGTCGTCGTGTTGCTATCTGCCGTCTACTTCTTGAAAAGCCAGACATGCTGCTTCTTGATGAACCAACCAACCACTTGGATGCAGAATCAGTAGCATGGCTTGAGCACTTCCTAGTTGATTACAGCGGTACTGTTGTGGCGATTACCCACGACCGTTACTTCCTAGACAATGCTGCTGGCTGGATTCTAGAGCTTGACCGTGGTGAAGGTATCCCATGGCAAGGTAACTACACATCTTGGCTAGAGCAGAAAGACGAGCGTCTTAAGCAAGAAAAAGCGGGCGAAAGCGCGCGCCAAAAAACGATTGAGAAAGAACTTGAATGGGTTCGTCAAAACCCTAAAGGTCGTCAAGCTAAGTCTAAAGCTCGTATGGCTCGTTTTGAAGAGATGACAACTGGCCAATACCAGAAGCGTAACGAAACCAATGAACTGTTCATCCCACCAGGTGAGCGTTTAGGTGACAAGGTGCTTGAAGTTAAGAACCTCACGAAGTCATTTGGTGATCGCGTTCTTATCGACGACCTATCTTTCAGCATGCCTAAAGGTGCTATCGTCGGTATCGTTGGTGCTAACGGTGCGGGTAAATCAACACTGTTTAAGATGCTAAGTGGCGCTGAACAGCCCGATTCAGGCACTGTTGAGCTTGGCGAAACGGTTAAGCTTGCGTCTGTTGATCAGTTCCGTGACAGCATGGACGACACAAAAACAGTATTCCAAGAGATCTCTGAAGGTGCTGATATCATTAAGATCAACAACTTCGAAATCCCTGCACGTGCCTACTGCTCTCGCTTCAACTTCAAAGGCAACGACCAACAGAAAATCATCGGTCAGCTTTCTGGTGGTGAACGTAACCGTGTTCACTTAGCGAAACTGCTCAAAGCAGGCGGTAACGTACTGTTACTCGATGAACCAACCAATGATCTTGATGTCGAAACACTACGAGCACTTGAAGAAGCGCTGCTTGAGTTCCCAGGCTGTGCAATGGTTATCTCGCATGACCGTTGGTTCCTCGACCGTATTGCGACCCATATCTTAGACTACCGCGATGAAGGTCAAGTTAACTTCTACGAAGGTAACTATACTGAATATACAGAGTGGCTGAAGAAAACTCTTGGCGCACAAGCGGCTGAACCACACCGTATCAAATACAAGCGTATTGCTAAGTAAATTCGCTTGCATTTTGAACAAAGGCCGCAATAATAGCGGCCTTTGATATATCTGGCTTACGTGTTATCCATCGATATAAAGAGATTAATTATGATTGAAAGACGTCAATTTTCACGAGTTATTTATCAAGCTCCGACTGAAATATCACAAGGACAAGTAAAGGTATCCGGCTCAGTACAAGACTTATCTCTTCATGGTTTGCTCCTTCGATGTGATGATGGGCAACAGCTCAGCCATGACTCTCCTGTTGAAGTGAGCTTTAAGCTCGAAAACAGTGATATCAATATTCAGTTAGAAGCAACGATAGTCTCAACCATCAATACCTCAATGCGTTTGCGTATAGAACATTTAGATATTGATAGTATCAGCCACCTTAAGCGCCTTATTGAGCTTAACGTGGGTGACGATGAACTGCTTTATAGAGAGATGGAACACCTTACTGATTTAGGTCAGGAATAATATCTCCACTACCTTTTTTCGATTAGAAGCATTTAGCTAATACAGAATCATGTCTAGAAAAATTTCCATTACGATTCCCTCTCGTCAGGGGGAACAGACGTTTTATTTCGGCCGTAAAACCGTACTCATATGCACGACAGCACTCTTTTCAGTGCCGTTATTCATTGGTGGAATGGCATACATGCACTTCGAGAATAAACAAGAACTCGCACTGCAAGCGGGTGATGCCCAACAGTTGATTGAAACGCTGATTGTTGAAAAAGAGCAAACTGAAGATCTTTACGCTGAGCAGGTAGAAACCAACCACTCGCTATCACAGGCACTCACCGAGAAAGAAAGCACGATCCAACTGCTTGGTAAGCGCGTCTTTGATGTGGAATCTGTACTGGGTCTTGCCGATGAGGAACTGCTTACTGATGATGTCTCTTTAGAAGAACGTATTGATGCGGCTGCAGTCGATTCAGCAGTAAGAGCCACAATGTTCCGTTTGATTCCAAACGACAGCCCGATGGCTTATCAACGTATCTCTTCTTCTTATGGTAGCCGCACTAACCCTATTTCAGGTAAACGCCATGTACATACTGGTATCGATCTGACGTGTAAGCGTGGTGAAGATATTGTCGTGCCCGCCGATGGAGTGATTGAAACGGTACGCCCAAGTAACAAAGGCTTCGGTAACTTTATTACTGTGCGCCACTCGTTCGGTTTCATGAGTTCTTACGCGCACCTACAAAAGTTCAAAGTTCGCAGCGGTCAGTTTGTGAGTAAAGGTGATGTGATTGCAAGCTGCGGTAACTCAGGTAACTCAACCGGCCCACACTTGCATTATGAAGTACGTTTCCTTGGTCGTTCACTGAACCCTCAATACTTGATGGATTGGACACCGGAAAACTTCAACTACGTGTTCGAAAAAGAGAAAAAGGTTAAATGGGGCCCACTGGTTCAACTGATTGATAATGTGGTTCGCTTACAGATCAACCTAACGAACGTACCTTACATTAGCTCGACCATCGACACCGTATCAAGCGAAGATAGCAAGAAACCTATCACGACGAACTAGAGCCTATTGGTTTGGCCTATGATGATCTAATCGCTTTTAGACTACTGTAGGCCAAATGCTTTGATAGCGTTCCACACCAACAAAAAGAGCGACCGTCTGGTCGCTCTTTTTTATGATTTTAAACGGGTTTTAACCACGATGAATCGAATCATGAGCTTGCTTTAGAAGACTTTGGCTCTCTTGCAAGAACTGCTGCGAGTAGTCGCCAAACCAATCACTGACTTGATTAAAGCTCTCAACAAACTTGGCTTTATCTTTGCCATCCAAGATTTCTAATGCTTCACCGAAACGACGATGGAAACGTCGAATCATTTCAATGTTCTCATCTGAAGAAAGAATGATATCACCGTACAAGTTCGGGTCTTGAGCAAACAGACGACCGACCATCGCAATCTCAAGTCGGTAGATTGGCGAGCTTAGCTTCAGAAGCTGATCGATGTTCGGGTTCTCTTTACTCAGGTGCAATCCGTAAGCAAAAGAGGTGAAGTGGCGTAGTGCTTGAATCAGAGTCATGCCGTGATCGTGTTCAGCAGCATCCATCTGGCAAAGGCTCGCGCCCCAAATACCAAATTGATTCAGTAGCCATTGGTAGCTTTCGGAGCCTCGACCATCACTGTAAACAATCACCTGCTTAGCTAAGCTTGGAACATCAGGGCCAAACATTGGGTGTAATCCAACCACTGGACCTTGGTGTATGTTCATCATGGCTTGTAGAGGTTTCGATTTAATTGAGGTCAAATCACATAGAATACAATCGCTTGGTAGGTTACCTAGCTTCGCAATCACACCTTCAGTTAGATGAATTGGAACCGTAACAACCACAAGGCCAGCACTCTCTAAGATTTCATCGGCTCGGTCCCAGTCTTGGCTGCCAAGAATTTTCACTTGGTAACCAGAGAGCTTGAACATACGGCCAAACAAGCCACCAAGTTGGCCATTACCGCCAACGATAACCACTGAACGTAACTCTGGGTTAAGACACTTAAAGCCAGAGTCTTTCTCACTGGCATAGGACTCACGCATAGTTCGACGCAAAATATCTTCAATTAACTGTGGCGGAACCCCTATTTTCTCAGCTTCTTGACGACGAGATGCCAGCATCGCAGCTTCACGCTCTGGGACATAAATAGGTAAACCATGTTCACTTTTTACTTCGCCAACTTTCTCGACTAAAGCAAGGCGTTGAGCCAGTAAATCCAACATTTGTTTATCAACAGCATCGATTTGGTCGCGTAATTCGTTCAGTTCAACGGCCATTTTATTCCTTACTCATCTATAAGCCCGTGCTAATCTAAAAGCCCGCACTGATGCAGGTTCGTTAGCGACAGATCTTAAAATGCCCCATTATATGAGGCACTTAAATTCAAACTCTGACTAACCTTTCAAGCGGTTTTCTAAAAACGGAACTAACTCCGTATGTGCATGCTTCAATAGTGCCTCAGTTGACTCCCAATTGATACATGCGTCGGTAATAGAAACGCCGTATTTCATCTCATTGAGAGGAATATCTGACGGCTGATTTCCTTCGTTAATATGGCTCTCAATCATTAGGCCGATAATCGACTTGTTGCCTTCACGAATTTGGTGAATCACATCTTCTGCAACAAGTGGCTGGCGACGAAAATCTTTACGAGAGTTAGCGTGACTGCAATCCACCATCAACGCGGCATCTAAATCAAACTTACCCAACTCTTCTTCACACTCATGTACTGACACTGAATCGTAGTTTGTCTGCTTACCACCACGTAAAATAACGTGACCATTTGGGTTACCCTGAGTCGTTAGCAGTGCAACCTCACCTTCACGGCTGATGCCCATGAAGCGGTGACTAGAAGACGCCGCCTGCATCGCATTGATTGCCGTACCTAGGTTGCCATCAGTGCCGTTTTTAAAACCGATTGGCATTGAAAGACCACTTGCCATTTCACGGTGAGTTTGAGATTCAGTCGTACGTGCACCAATCGCCGCCCAGCTGAATGTATCGGCTAGGTATTGTGGGCTGATTGGATCGAGTGCTTCTGTCGCTAGTGGAATTTCCATCTCAGCGAGTTCAACAAGTAGCTCACGGCCAACATGCAGGCCATGCTCAATATCGAAACTGCCGTCTAGATGCGGGTCATTAATCAAGCCTTTCCAACCCACCGTAGTACGAGGCTTCTCAAAGTACACACGCATAACAATATACAGTTGATCGCTCAGTTCTTCAGACAGTGCTTTAAGGCGTTTCGCGTACTCTTTCGCCGCTTCGATATCATGGATAGAACATGGTCCACACACGATAAGCATACGGTGATCTTTCTTATGAATGATGTTCGCAATCGTTTCACGAGACTCTTGAATAAAACGACGAGCATTATCGCTCAAAGGTAATTTCGCTTTTAACTCCTCTGGAGTAATCAGTACCTGTTCGTCGATGATATTGACATTGCTTAATTCACTTTTCTGCATAACTCAACCTGTATATTTATTTTTACACCCTGAATATCAATATGGGCTAACAATCTTTAAAAACACAATAACAGCTATAAAAACGATTGCAAGTGTAAACAATAAAAAACATTTAATGTAAACTTTTATATACATGCGCTATTTAGCTCATTACCTAGTATAAACAGAACTAAACGGTACTTCACACATACAAAAAAGGCGATATTTCTCATATCACCTTCTTAAAACTTATAGCGTGTTTATTTATCACCCAGCGTTTAACATTCGTTTGATTTGCTCTGAGGCCTCTTTCCATCGACTATCCGAATGAAGAGTTGGTAAATCAAAGCTGTGTTTTTTAAGCAATGAGTTGGCTAAAGGTACCTCTTGAATCGCTAATTGATCAAGAGCCTCAATTTGTGCATCTCGTTTGTTACACATCAACACCATATCACAACCGGCATTCAAAGCCGCCTTCGCTCTGTCTGCTGGCCCGCCCATTATGGCAGCACCTTCCATTGTTAAATCGTCAGAGAACACCAAGCCTCTAAATCCAAGCTGTTGCTTCAATACCTTTTGAAGCCAATACTGTGAACCACTCGCTGGCTGATCATCATAGTGAGAGAAAACCACATGCGCAGGCATCATCGCATCCAATATTCCGGCTTCAATTTGCGCCTTGAAGATGGCCATATCGGTGTCAAAGATGTCATCTCTAGGATCGTAAGGCGTTTCAAGGTGTGAGTCTGCAATCACCCCACCGTGTCCAGGGAAGTGCTTTCCTGTTGTCGCCATGCCAACCGACTTCATGCCCTTAATAAAAGCGCTACTGTGACGAACGATGGTATCAATATCTTCACCAAACGCGCGGCTACCAATCGCTTTGCAGTCGTGGCCTTTGTCTAGTACTGGCGCAAAGCTCAAATCGATATCATGGGCAATCAATTCCGCCGCCATCAACCAACCCGCTTGTTCCGCTAACTGCTCACCATGATTCTTAGTCGCAAATTCCTGAGCCGCTGGGATAATTGAAAAGCCGTCACGAAAACGCTGAACTCGGCCGCCTTCTTGGTCAACGCCGATTAAAATAGGACGTTTTGCAACTTTACGAATCTCTTTATTTAACGCCGATAACTGTTTGCTATCGTGATAGTTTCGAGAAAATAAGATGAGGCCACCTACAGTTGGATGCTCTAAAATCTCTCGGTCTTCAGCGGTCAGTTCGTAGCCTGCAACATCAACCCACAACGGTCCCATATTTATCCCTTATTAAACCCAATTTCATCAACTTCCCGAGATTATTCTCTTTAAATTTGCTTTACAATGTTTTTAAACCAATCTGGATAAGAGTTTAGGAATGCTGCGCAAGAGCTTAAGAGTGGATCATAAGGAACTGTATATTGGCGTGATGTCGGGAACGAGTATGGATGGCGTTGATACCGCATTAGTTTCAATTGAAGGCGATAGCATTACATTGCTTGCTCATGATGAGTTCCCAATGCCTGACGATCTCAAAGCGCGCCTGCTTGAAGTGTGTATTGGTCAGAAAACCGATTTGATTGCGATTGGCGAACTCGACCACCAGCTTGGCCACCTGTTTGCTGATGCGGTTCTGCAACTGCTCGACAAATCAGGTACGCTAGCCTCTTCTGTGACTGCGATCGGCAATCATGGTCAAACCGTATTCCACCAGCCAACCGGCGATTCACCCTTTACCATGCAGTTGGGTGATGCCAACATCATTGCCGCTAAAACAGAGATTCAAACGGTTGCTGATTTCAGACGTAAAGACATGGCATTAGGCGGACAAGGGGCGCCATTAGTCCCCGCTTTCCACCATACGATTTTCCACCCACAAGACAGCTCAGTTGTGGTGTTGAATATTGGGGGGATCTCAAATATTTCAGTGCTGCGCCCAAACCAACCAACACTGGGATATGATACTGGCCCGGGCAATATGTTGATGGACGCTTGGGTTGATAAGCACACTGGCGAAAAGTTTGACCGTGAGGCGCAATTCGCACTGAAAGGTCAAACCAATCAAGCCTTGCTCGAACAGCTGTTAAGTGAATCTTATCTATCTCAAATGCCACCGAAAAGTACCGGTAGAGAGTTGTTTAACCTACCTTGGTTAGAGCAACAACTGACAGAATTTAAAGATCTTGCAGCAGAAGATGTTCAGCGCACGCTTTGTGAATACACCGCATTAACGATAGCCAATGAAGTGGACACCTATCGCTTAGGTAACCAACCTGCACTATACGTATGTGGCGGTGGTACAAGAAACCCATTGTTGATGAAACGACTGTCTGAACTGCTTCCAAGTTGGGAGGTTGACTCAACCACCAGCAAAGGCGTGGATGCCGACTACATGGAAGCGATGGCCTTTGCGTGGCTTGCTCAACGTCATGTTCATCAACAACCAAGCAATTTACCTGAAGTGACAGGTGCAAGCAGAGCCGCCTCTCTCGGCGTGCTATACCGTGCTGACTAAACTATTATAAACCATCATTTAAGGATCATTATGAGTAACGACGCCCTCATATCAGCGCTCTCGCACCTCGTTTCGGAGGGGAGAAACCCTGATACTATGGATATTGATCTGCTCACCTCTCTCCAAGTGGTTGAAAAGATTAACCAACAAGACAAACAAGTCCCTTTAGCGATCGAAGCGGAACTGCCACAGATCGCTAAAGCGGTGGATCACATTGCTTATGCTTTTCAAAACGGTGGCCGATTGATCTATATGGGGGCCGGCACCAGTGGTCGATTAGGAGTATTAGATGCCTCCGAGTGTCCGCCGACTTTCGGTGTTTCAGACAAGATGGTGATTGGCTTAATCGCAGGTGGGCCAGAAGCGATTTTAAAAGCCAAAGAAGGCGCGGAAGACTCACTGACTCTCGGTATTGAAGATCTCAAAGCGATTCAGTTTTCAGAAAGGGATGTTGTGGTAGGCATTGCCGCAAGTGGTCGCACGCCTTACGTAATCGGTGCCCTCAACTATGCTAATCAGGTTGGTGCAGTGACCGTTGCGCTGTCTTGTAACCCAGATTCACCCATTGCTGAAATCGCTCAAATTGCCATTAGCCCTGTGGTTGGCCCCGAAGCATTAACCGGTTCAACACGATTAAAATCGGGTACGGCGCAAAAATTGGTACTTAATATGCTGACCACTGCCAGCATGATTCGTATCGGTAAGAGCTACCAAAACCTGATGGTCGACGTAAAAGCGACCAATGAAAAGTTGGTTGCTCGTGCTGCTCGTATCGTTATCCAAGCCACTGAGTGTGAGAGAGCACTGGCAGTATCGACACTGAAAGCGACCGATTACGATGTGAAGTTATCTATTTTGATGATTCTGACAGGGCTAGATTTAGAATTGGCCAAGGATCAGCTTGATAAGCAAAATGGCTTCTTGAGAAAAGCCGTCGAGAGTAATCAGTAATCTCGACTCTGCTTTTGTAACGTCTCATTCTGAGCGTGACACTCGCGACATACAAAAAGACCAGTCCACATACGGTACTGGTCTTTTTATATTGAATGCTCTTACCGCTAGCTTCGGCTTAATAGTCGTTTGAGAACTCATCCCAGCCACGTTGCCATTCCATACGGAAACGTTGAGCGTCTTCGGTGCCAGAACACACACCTTCATACACCTGACCAGATAAACCAATATGATAAGCATGGTTGGGGTTACAATACTCCGTCACACCGAGATGGTAACCCTCTGTGTAGCTCGCTTGATCGACGCTGCCAAGCTCGGTCATCTCTGAATACGAACGTTGAGTATGGCCTTTGAGACCATCACGATAGCCAATCTCTTGCCAATTACCTTCTGCCGCTAAATCTTGAACATTGGCGCTGCATCCTGCAAGGCTAAATGCGACGGCGAATAGTGCGATTATTTTTTTCATTTTAGTCCTTTATATTTACCTGACCACTTCCTGACGAAGCGTTATCTTTGTTTGTAATTCTCCGCTGAACACCGGCCGATGTCCACTCATTGTCTGATGTTTGCCCCTTTAAGGGAATACTGACCGTTCAAGATCTCTCACCAACCGAACGACAAACCACTCAATCCGTTATAGCACCACTAAATTTGCTATTCGACCACTCACTCTCATAGCGGAAGCTTCTTCTCATCCACTTATTTAATATACACCCTGACTTAATTAATACATTCAGGGATAACAAATTATGATGTGGTTTCTTACCTGTGTTGCAGCACTCATTGGTGGCTACTTTATTTACGGTGCCTTTATCGAGAAGATTTTCGGTATCAATGAAAAGCGTCAAACACCGGCTCACACCAAGCAAGATGGCGTGGACTACGTTCCAATGTCGACACCAAAGGTTTACCTAGTTCAACTGCTTAACATTGCAGGTGTCGGTCCAATCTTCGGCCCGATCATGGGTGCCCTATACGGCCCGGCAGCAATGCTATGGATCGTGCTCGGTTGTATCTTCGCCGGTGCGGTACACGACTACTTCTCAGGTATGTTATCTATCCGTAATGGTGGTGCTTCAGTTCCAACCATCACTGGCCGTTACCTAGGCAATGGCGCAAAACACTTTATGAACATCTTTGCCATTGTTCTACTGCTTCTTGTTGGCGTGGTCTTCGTCTCTGCTCCTGCAGGTATGATCACTAACCTAATCAACGACCAAACTGATTTCGCGATGTCTACAACCACCATGGTTGTTATCATCTTTGCTTACTACATCATCGCAACGATTGTCCCTGTCGATAAAATCATTGGTCGCTTCTACCCACTGTTCGGTGCACTGCTTATCTTCATGTCTGTTGGCCTAATCACTGCGATTGGTCTTTCTGATGAGCACCAAATCATGGGTGGATTCGAGATGAAAGACATGTTCACCAACATGAATCCGAATGACCTGCCACTATGGCCAGCTCTATTCATCACTATTGCTTGTGGTGCTATCTCAGGCTTCCACGCCACTCAGTCACCACTGATGGCGCGTTGTATGGAAAACGAGAAAAACGGTCGCTTTGTCTTCTACGGCGCAATGATTGGTGAAGGCATCATCGCTCTAATCTGGTGTGCACTGGCTCTGTCTTTCTTCGGTTCCATTGAATCTCTATCTGACGCGGTTGCAAACGGCGGCCCGGGTAATGTGGTATACAGCGCTTCATTTGGTCTACTGGGTGTATTCGGCGGTGTCCTAGCGTTCCTTGGTGTGGTTATCCTGCCTATCACTTCTGGTGATACCGCGTTCCGCTCAAGCCGTCTTATTCTTGCTGAATACTTCAACATGGAACAGAAAACACTGCGAAATCGCCTACTGATGGCTCTACCACTGTTCGTTATCGGTGGCATCCTGACTCAAGTCGATTTCGGTATCATCTGGCGCTATTTCGGTTTTGCTAACCAAACCACAGCAGTGATGATGCTATGGACCGCTTCAGCTTACCTACTTCGCCACAACAAATTACACTGGGTAACGACAGTTCCAGCTGTGTTCATGACATCTGTGTGTATCACATTCATCCTGAACAACAGCCAACTAGGCTTCGGTCTATCAATGCAAATCTCAACCATCATTGGTGTAGTGAGTGCATTAGGTGTTGCGGCTTACGTTATCAAAATTTCAAAAGGCAAAGGTGATATCGACCTTGCTGATGAAGAAGAAAAAGAAGCAAAAGGCGTAACCAAAACTGCCTAGTTCTTTCAGACTCTTGATAAAAGAGACAGGTCTTCATAGATAGACAAAAGAACAGCCAAACACACTTCGCTTGCTCCCGTCATCACCCAGTGATTCGTGGAAATTAAGACGAAAGCCCATCCTCTGTGATGGGCTTTACTGTATCCCAACATTGAGAAGCAATCGTCGCTCGATATAACTAACAAAAACACAAGCAAAACTACCGTTACCACGCAATGAGCTTTACACTTAACCCGCGTCTCAATAGGTGAAAATATGGAACTCATTCTCTCTTTGCTGCAACAAACCTGTGTCTACTTAGTGATCGCTTACATGCTAAGTAAAACTCCGCTGATTCTGCCTTTATTGAGCATCTCTTCACGCTTAAGCCATAAAGTCAGCTGTTATGTTCTGTTTTCCCTGTTCTGTATTATGGGCACCTATTTCGGATTGCAAATCAATGATGCTATCGCCAACACTCGCGCAATGGGTGCGGTAATGGGAGGCTTGTTTGGCGGCCCAGTTGTCGGCTTTG
Organism: Vibrio minamisatsumaniensis; assembly: GCF_050337445.1. Lineage (NCBI taxonomy): Bacteria > Pseudomonadati > Pseudomonadota > Gammaproteobacteria > Vibrionales > Vibrionaceae > Vibrio > Vibrio minamisatsumaniensis. The sequence continues at coordinate 25,183 of NZ_JAKJSY010000066.1, forward strand.
CTGTCGGTTTTACTGGCGGTATCCATCGCTATTCACTTGGTGGTTTTACCGATTTAGCTTGTGCAATTTCCACCACCGCAGAGGGGCTGATTGGTGGTTTGCTGCACGTTTATTTAGTCAGAAAAAATAAAGCCAGCCAATTGTTTAATCCGTTGGTGGTTTTTTCCGTGACCTTATTTGCGGAAATCATTCAGATGTTAATTCTTCTAATCGTCGCTAAACCATTTGAACAGTCTTATGCATTGGTTTCTGATATTGCTGCACCAATGATCATCGCAAACTCGGTTGGGGCTGCGCTGTTCATGAGTATCATCCAAGATCGAAAAACCATTTTCGAGAAGTACTCGGCTACCTTCTCACGCCGCGCACTGACCATTGCAGAACGCTCGGTGGGCATTTTGCATGGCGGGTTCAATTCGGATAACGCGCAAAAAATCGTGCGTATCATTTACGAAGAGACCAAGGTTGGTGCCGTGGCGATCACCGATCGAGAAAAAATTCTCGCGTTCGTCGGCATTGGTGCTGAACACCATATTCCCAACACCCCGATTTCATCGCAAAGCACACTCACTTCGATGGAACAGAACGACATTATCTATCTTGATGGTAAAGAGAACCCATACCAATGCTCTCTGTCTGCAAATTGTAAATTGGGCTCTGCGTTGATTATTCCACTGCGTGCAGGTAATGAAGTGATCGGTACCATTAAGTTGTATGAGCCAAAACTCAAACTGTTCTCGACCATCAATATGTCGATGGGAGAAGGCATCGCCCAGCTGTTATCAAGCCAGATCCTGTTTAGTAACTATCAGCTACAGCAAACACTGCTCACCCAAGCGGAAATCAAACTGCTGCACGCTCAAGTGAACCCACACTTCTTGTTTAATGCGCTCAACACCATCAGCGCAGTCACCCGTCGTGACCCAGATAAAGCGCGAGAGTTAATACAGCACTTGTCTCACTTCTTTAGAAGTAACCTAAAGCAGAACATCAACACGGTAAAGCTCAAAGACGATCTAGCACACGTCAACGCTTACCTGACCATAGAGAAAGCACGCTTTACCGATCGACTAGAAGTGGAATGGGATATCGACCCGCAGTTATATGAATCTCAATTGCCGAGCTTTACCCTACAACCGCTGGTAGAGAATGCCATCAAACATGGCATTTCAAATATGTTGGAAGGCGGCAAAGTGAAGATCTATAGCGAAGCTTTCGAGAATGGGTTCAAGTTAACCGTTGAAGACAACGCGGGCAATTATCAGAAGCCATCTCAAGATCACGTAGGATTAGGTATGGAAATTGTTGATAAACGGCTGACTAATTTCTTTGGACAAGATTCAGCACTAAAAATAGAATCTCAACCACAGCAATTTACTCGAATGAGCTTTATCATACCTATACTCAAATAATGGTATTTTCGGAGACAAATAGCTCCGAGTTGAAACATTTAGAAGCAGACACTTAAAAGATAAGCGTGAATCAAGCAGGGATAGAACCAAGATGAAGGTTATAGGATGTTAAAAGCATTAGTCGTCGATGATGAGCTTTTTGCTCGCGAAGAGCTGATTGAGCTGCTGACCGAAACCGGAGAAGTGGAAATCATTGGCCAAGCGAGTAACGCGATCGAAGGACTGAAACAGATCAACCTACTCAAGCCTGATGTGGTGTATTTGGATATCCAAATGCCGCAGGTTACCGGAATTGAACTGCTCAGCATGCTTGACCCAGACACCATGCCTTACGTGGTCTTCGTCACCGCCTACGACCAATATGCGATTCAAGCCTTTGAAGATAACGCTTTTGATTACCTACTTAAGCCCGTCGAGCCTTGTCGATTAAACAAGAGTGTTTGTCGCCTGAATAAGGTCATCAAACAAAATCAGCAAGCCCCAGAACAGAACATCTCAGCGATTGCTCCCTGTCACTTAGAGCAAATCCCGTGTATCGGTCATAATCGCATAGTGATCATGGCAAGCCAAACCGTCGAGTGCGCTTATTCCGATATCAGTGGTGTGCATGTACGTAGCTCATCGCAAACCGCGACCTCACAGTTAACGCTAAAGATCTTGGAAGAAAAAACCGATTTGATCCGCTGTCATCGCCAATACTTGATCAACATAAAATCGATCCAAGAGATCAAACTGTTAGATAATGGATTAGCGGAGATCATTACCCTGACGGGCTTTGAAGTGCCTGTCAGTCGTCGTTACTTAAAGACATTGAAAGAGCAACTCGGTCTCCAGTAACGCATTACAAGTTCGATGCCTTATTCCAAAGCACGATCAAAAAAGCCAACGCATCATGAACTGACCCCCAATAGTTGGACACCAATTATTGGGGGTCTTTTTATGTCCAAATATAGCCGAGAGCTAAAATGTATCATTGCTAAGCAATACTTAGATGGCACGTCATCTCTCTACTTAGCAAAACAATATTCAATTTCTTCAAGACAGATACGGTATTGGGCTCAAG
>NZ_JAKJSY010000015.1:0-91374 GCF_050337445.1 Vibrio minamisatsumaniensis
GCAAAGATTTTAGCTACAACACCAGCACCAACTGTACGGCCACCTTCGCGGATTGCGAAACGTAGACCTTCGTCCATTGCGATTGGAGCGATTAGCTCAACCGTCATTTGAACGTTGTCACCTGGCATTACCATTTCTACGCCTTCTGGTAGAGTGATGTCGCCTGTTACGTCAGTTGTACGGAAGTAGAACTGTGGACGGTAACCTTTGAAGAAAGGTGTGTGACGGCCGCCTTCGTCTTTAGAAAGTACGTATACTTCAGACTCAAACTTAGTGTGTGGGTTGATAGAACCTTTCGCAGAAAGTACTTGACCACGTTCAACGTCATCACGCTTAGTACCACGTAGAAGTGCACCAACGTTCTCACCTGCACGACCTTCGTCAAGCAGTTTACGGAACATTTCAACACCAGTACAAGTAGTAACAGTCGTCTCTTTGATACCAACGATTTCTACTTCGTCACCTACGCGTAGGATACCACGCTCGATACGACCAGTTACAACTGTACCACGACCTTGAATTGAGAATACATCTTCAATTGGTAGTAGGAACGGTTGGTCTACTGCACGCTCTGGCTCAGGGATGTAAGAATCTAGTGCTTCTGCAAGCTCAATGATCTTGTCTTCCCACTGCTTCTCRCCGTTTAGTGCGCCAAGTGCAGAACCTTGGATAACTGGTAGGTCATCACCTGGGAAGTCGTATTCAGAAAGAAGTTCACGAACTTCCATCTCAACTAGCTCTAGAAGCTCTTCGTCATCAACCATGTCACATTTGTTCATGAATACGATGATGTAAGGGATACCAACTTGACGACCAAGTAGGATGTGCTCACGAGTTTGTGGCATTGGACCATCTGTTGCAGCAACAACTAGGATACCGCCGTCCATTTGAGCAGCACCAGTGATCATGTTTTTAACATAATCGGCGTGTCCAGGACAGTCAACGTGTGCGTAGTGACGTGCAGGAGTATCGTACTCAACGTGAGAAGTTGAGATTGTGATACCACGCTCGCGCTCTTCAGGAGCGTTATCGATTGATGCGAAATCTTTAGCAACACCGCCGTACACTTTTGCAAGTGTAGTACAGATAGCAGCAGTTAGAGTTGTTTTACCGTGGTCAACGTGGCCGATAGTACCAACGTTTACGTGCGGTTTCGTACGTTCAAATTTTTCTTTAGACACAATCGTGTTCCTTCCTAGTTATGATTCGCCACGTTCATTATTGAGCGAGACGCGCCAGAAATTGCTATTTTATGCGCCAACTCTCGTTAGCGCAATATTTGGACGCATTGATCTTTCAAAAAATGAAAAAAATGCGTCCCTTTTGTTTAACCACGCTCTGCAATGATTGCTTTTGCAACATTGTTAGGCACTTCAGCGTACTCACTAAACTCCATAGAGTAAGAAGCACGGCCTTGTGTCGCAGAACGTAAATCAGTTGCGTAACCGAACATGACAGACAACGGAACTTGTGCACGAATTATCTTCAGGCCAGCTGTCCCCTCGTCCATACCTTCGATGATGCCGCGACGACGGTTAATATCGCCAACAACGTCACCCATCCAGTCTTCTGGAGTCGTTACTTCAACTTTCATCATAGGCTCAAGCAGAACCGGTTGCGCTTCAAGTGCACCCGTTCTGAAAGCCATAGAGGCAGCGATTGTAAACGCCATCTCACTTGAATCTGTTTCATGGTAAGAACCATCATATAGTGTAGCTTTGATATCCAAAACTGGATAGCCAGCAAGCACACCATTGTTCATCTGCTCTTCAACGCCTTTAGCCACTGAAGCGATAAACTCTTTCGGTACGATACCATTGGCAATTTCATCCACAAAGACAAAGCCTTCGCCCACTTCTGATGGTTCCAGTTTCAGCCATACGTGACCGTACTGACCTTTACCACCATGTTCACGGATAAATTTACCTTCCGCTTTCGCTGAACCACGAATAGTCTCACGGTAAGCCACTTGCGGGTTACCAACGTTGCAGTTCACGCTAAATTCGCGCTTCATACGATCAACGATGATATCTAAGTGTAGTTCACCCATACCAGAAATCAGAGTCTGGCCAGTTTCCGCATCCATATCAACGCGGAACGATGGGTCTTCCGCAGCTAGTTTACCTAGAGCGATAGTCATTTTATCTTGATCAGCTTGAGAGCTTGGCTCTACAACGATCTGAATCACTGGTTCTGGGAACTCCATGCGCTCAAGAACAATCTTATGGTTCTGGTCACAAAGGGTTTCACCAGTAGTCACATCTTTCAGACCAATGATGGCTGCGATGTCACCTGCTCGTACTTCTTTTACTTCTTCACGCTTGTTTGAGTGCATTTGAACAATGCGACCTAAGCGTTCACGTTGTTTCTTCACAGAGTTGTAAGCTGTTTTACCGCTTTCAACAACACCAGAGTAAACACGGATGAAAGTTAAAGTACCAACGAATGGGTCTGTTGCAATCTTGAATGCTAGCGCCGAGAACGGTTCTTTATCGTCGGCATGACGCTCTACTTCGTTCTCGTCTTCATCGATACCTTTAATTGCAGGTACATCGACTGGAGAAGGAAGAAAATCAACCACTGCATCGAGAACAGCTTGTACACCTTTGTTTTTGAATGCACTACCACAAGTAGCAAGTACAATTTCATTATTCAGGGTACGAGTACGAAGACCTTGTTTGATTTCGGCTTCGGTTAGTTCACCTTCTTCAAGGTACTTATCCATCAGCTCTTCATTTGCTTCTGCAGCAGCTTCAACCAATTCCGTACGATATTCTTCAGCCATTTCTTGCATGTCTGCAGGAATGTCTTCGTACGTAAAAGTCATGCCTTGGTCAGCTTCGTTCCAGTTAATTGCCTTCATCTTGATAAGATCGACAACACCTTGGAAGTTTTCTTCAGCACCAATGTTCAGTTGAATTGGAACAGGCGTTGCGCCTAGGCGGTCCTTGATCTGTTCAACTACGCGCAAGAAGTCGGCGCCGGTACGGTCCATTTTATTAACGAAAACCATACGTGGAACTTGGTACTTATCAGCTTGACGCCATACGGTCTCTGACTGAGGTTCAACACCAGATGAGCCACAGAACACAACAACGGCACCATCAAGTACACGCAAAGAACGTTCTACTTCGATTGTGAAGTCAACGTGTCCAGGAGTGTCGATGATGTTGATACGGTGGTCCGAGAACTGAGCTTCCATACCACGCCAAAACGTAGTGGTTGCTGCTGAAGTGATCGTAATACCGCGCTCTTGCTCTTGCTCCATCCAGTCCATGGTTGCTGCACCATCGTGAACTTCGCCGATTTTGTGAGAAAGGCCAGTATAGAACAGAATACGTTCACTTGTGGTTGTTTTACCTGCATCTACGTGAGCAACGATACCGATGTTACGGTATTGCTCTATAGGAGTTTTACGAGCCACGGTTGAATCCTCTTATTAGAGACTTAGGGACTATTGCTATGCCTAGATTATGCGTTTAAAGCGATGCTTTAGCTAAAAAGTGCTTGCCCTAGAAATAGCAATAGTTCCTAGCATAAGCATAGGAACTAAAGAAGTGCTGCAAGGAACCTTGCAGCACTATAAAGGTATTACCAACGGTAATGTGCGAACGCTTTGTTTGCGTCAGCCATGCGGTGAACGTCTTCACGTTTCTTAACCGCAGTACCTTTGTTCTCAGACGCATCTAGCATTTCAGCAGCTAGGCGTTGAGCCATAGATTTTTCACCACGCTTACGCGCAGCTTCAACTACCCAACGCATAGCAAGAGCGTTACGGCGAACCGGACGAACTTCTACAGGTACTTGGTAAGTTGAACCACCCACACGGCGAGATTTAACTTCTACCGCTGGGCGAACATTTTCAAGAGCTTCTTCAAATACAGCTAAGTGGTCTTTACCAGACTTCTCAGCCATTGCATCTAGTGCAGTGTAAACGATTTTTTCTGCAGTAGATTTCTTTCCGTCAACCATAAGGATGTTAACGAATTTTGCCAGCAATTCAGATTTGAACTTAGGATCTGGAAGGATCTTACGCTGACCTATTACGCGACGACGTGGCATGGATATTCTCCGTTGTCTTCTTCAGGTTTTTTCCAAAACTTTTCAGAATAATAAATAAAATAGTGTTTGGCCTTACTTAACGCTTTCTTTTAAAAAAGAAAATGCATTAAGACTTAGGACGTTTCACACCGTACTTAGAACGACCTTGTTTACGGTCGTTAACGCCAGCACAGTCTAGCGCGCCGCGAACAGTGTGGTAACGAACACCCGGAAGGTCTTTTACACGACCGCCACGGATTAGTACAACACTGTGCTCTTGAAGGTTGTGACCTTCACCACCGATGTACGAAGTTACTTCGAAACCGTTGGTTAGACGTACACGACATACTTTACGTAGTGCCGAGTTAGGTTTTTTAGGTGTAGTAGTGTAAACACGAGTACATACACCACGTTTTTGTGGGCACGCTTCTAGTGCAGGCACGTTGCTTTTAACAACTTGCTTTACACGAGGCTTGCGAACCAACTGGTTAATAGTTGCCATTAACTAGCTCCTGAAATTTACTTGAAAGTAAGCTTTGTGAAAAATCTATTCCTAACTACAAGTCGTAATTAGGGACGCAAAATTCTATGCAGCAGTGGGAGGTGTGTCAAGAAATATACGGATCTTTTTTAGCCATCCAGAGCTCAGGACGGTAAAAAATTGACCAAAAGGATACAAGACAGTTACCAAGTCACTGATTTATCGTTTAAAACCGTCAGTTTAACAAACCCGTCAAAGTCCACCTGAGTAAATGAACTTGCCGCGAGCTGTTGTAAACCTCGACTATCGAGATCCGGTTTTAACACCGACACTTGCTCTACTGTGCAGATTTGAGTGAATAACTCATGATTAGGAAGACAAACATACACTGAATCTTCAACCAAAAGGAATTGATCTTGTGGTTGTGAGTAAGCTAATGCAAGTTTGAGTTTCTCTGCTGATTTTACAATATGAAGCATAACTGCACCTAGAAAGTCAGTATCTGATGGCACTGAGCTAACTTTTGCGTCAGCTCATCCACATCGAGTGTCGTCACATCGATCAACAGATTCTCAGATGAGAGGCCAAAATCACTTAGGCTACGTTGACATACATACACTTGTTCGATGTCGTATAGGTCCATCAGTTTAAAAGCTGAGATGTAGTCACGTGATAGTGTTTCGTCTGGCAGTTGAGCCTTGAGAAGCTGTGTCACCCCATCCCCGACAAAGAACACGGCAATATCTTCACTATAAGCGGAAGCGGCAAGCAATGCGTCTAGCCCTTCTCTACCGGCTGCGGTTGTGTGAGGAAAGCTGTTAAATATGAAGGCTAATTGACTCAAAACTGGACAACCCTATCTTGTGTTAACAAAGCCTCCGCTAAGCTTCCCAATCCAGCTTGCGTGAAACCCGCGGCTAAATTAGAGCTGCTTAACTGGTGTTGTGCTGCTTCTTCTGAACTCACTACGCCTCGTCTTAATGCCGCGGCAACGCAAGTTTCGAGACTAATATCGTGTTCAATTGCAAACTTTTGCCATGCCGTGGCCAAATCGAATTCATCATTGGCCGGTACAGTAAGGTCAGAGCCATTACTGACGCCATCTTGATAGAAGAACACACTGTGAAGCTTGTGGCCCTGTTTGATTAGAGCCACGGCAAACTGATAAGCACTTCTTGCGGATTGCGTACCATAGACCGATCCATTGACTAAGAGCGTGTAGCTTAACACCCCTCTTCATCCTCTGTTTTACGCTGACGGATATACAAGTACACCGTATGCTTAGAGATATTCAATCGCTCAGCAACACGGTTAATCGCATCTTTGATATCGAAAATACCTTTATCATATAGCTCCATCACGATTTGACGGTTCTTGGTATTGTTCGAGACTGACTTGTCTGCATTGATCTCTTCAATGGTGCGTTCAACCGTTTGATCAACAAGTTCTTCAACATCACTTGCGAAGTTAACCGAAGACGCAGCTTCATCTGCGTCTTGCGTCGGCATGAAAGATTGCAGTACTTGGGAGAAAGGCGCATCTAAGTTCACGTTAATACACAGTAAACCAATCACTCGGTCGTCACCATTGCGGATAGCAACCGTGATCGACTTCATTAAGACTCCACCTTTAGCGCGAGTAAAATATGAACGCGAAAAGTTACGCTTAGAACCTTCAATATCTTTTAGCATCTTCAATGCAAGATCAGTAATTGGCGAGCCGACTTGACGGCCTGTGTTTTCACCATTGGCAATTTTAATTGCCGAAGTATTGAGATCTTCTAAAGAGTGTAAAACGATTTCACAAAATGGGCCGATCAAACTCGCAATACCGTCAACCACGGCCTCGTAAGATCTTAAGATGATTTTATCGTGTTCACTGAATGGCGTGACGTGGACTGATTCCATTTCGAGTAACACATCGGCATTTACTATTTCTGTAGTAGTCACTTATTCCTTACCTTCGTGTGAAAAATCAACAAATTTATGTAAGTTTATCAGAAAATTTTAATTGCACACCTAGCTAACATTACAACTAGTGATTTAGAACAAGTTTAAAAATTAAATACTCACCGTCAAATCGCAAAAAAGCCTAACTTTGAAGTTAGGCTTTTTATTCAATCAACGTATTTTGCTACGAAGCGTTTCGCTGATATTACTTAGCTGGAGCCGCTTTAGTGTTATCAATTTTTAGCAGTTCAACTTCGAATACTAACGTTGAGTTAGCTGGGATCGTTGGCGTGTCTTGCTCACCGTATGCTAGCTCTGGCGGGATAACGAACTTGTACTTAGAACCCACTGTCATCAGTTGTACACCTTCTGTCCAGCCTGGAATTACGCGGTTTAGTGGGAATGTCGCCGGTTCGCCACGATCGTAAGAGCTGTCAAATTGAGTGCCGTCGGTAAGTGTCCCTTTATAATGAACTTGAACAGTATCGGTGTCTTTCGGCGATTGACCTTTACCAGCCGTCATAACTTGATACATTAAACCCGATTCTGTCGTTTTTACGCCTTCCTTTTTAGCGAATTCAGCTCGGAAATCATCACCGGCTTTCTTCGTTGCTGCCGATTTTTCTGCCGCCTGTGCTTTCATCTTTTCCGCAACACGCTTGTCTAGCCCTTCAAGTGCAGCGCGAGTTTCTTCTTCATTAAGCGCTGTCTTGTCCGCGAATACGTCTTTGATGCCTTGAAGAACAATGTCTTTATCTAGGTTAATACCGAGCTCACTTGGCTTATCAATACTTGTGCTCAAGTAGTTTGCGAAAGATACACCAATGGCATACGCCGCTTTGTCATCTTCTGTTTTAAAGTTTACTGCATCTGCTGCTACTTTAACTTCTTCTACCTGTGGCGCTTCTGCCTTTGGTTCTTCTTTTTGACAACCAACTGCCAACATAACCGTTGCGGCAAGCAGTGATACTTTTAAAACTGATTTCATTGAATTCTCCAATTAATGGCCAAGCCATTGGTTATTGTGCACAAATCTAATGATTAGATTGGTGTGAATACGTTAGTTATAACAATATACTCGTTATATGTCTTTCGACACAAACTGGATTATTAGATGTGATGCGAATATTTTTTCACTCATTGCTATATGCAATTGTCATCACCTTGTTAAATGGTTGCTTTTTCTTTCAAGGTGATGCCCAACGCTGGGAAATCGAACCCAATGGTGCTACCAGCTTTGCACTCAGCAGAGATGGACGCTTTGCTTTACTCTACTCTCAACAAAAAAAGTTACTCCTTTGGGATTTAGAACAAAACAAAGAGTTAGCTCAACTCGGCCCACAAGACCAAGACGAAAACCAAGTATCGCGAATACGCATTTCGGACAATGGCCGCTTTGCCATTACCGCTAGCCAGATGAACTTCGCCGTTTGGGACTTATCTTGGACGCAAGCTGAAGGGCTATGGTCTATTTCCGACGGCTTGATTCGTGATGTTGACATATCGAGTAACGGTGAAAAAGTATTACTCGGTCTGTCTAACGGCAAAGCTATCTATGTGGACTTAGTCACCGGACGCCGTCTGGAGTTCCTAGCCCACAGAGAAAAAGTTAATTCCGTTGCCCTTTCTTCAAATGGACGTTATGCACTAACGGGGGGAAACGACTACAAAGCTTACCTATGGGATACCGAATCAGGCTTAATAATGCGCACCTTTGAACATGAGCAGAGAGTAGTACGTGTTGCCCTACAACGTGATGGCAAAATGGCGTTTACTTCAGATGGTGGTAATCAAGCGACAATCTGGAATCTGGAATCTGGAGAACCTCAAGCACAACTACAAAGCTGGTCTCGACAACTGATCTTCTCTAGCGCCCGCTTTTCTGACGATGGTAATTTGTTGGTGACGGGCTCACCATCAAGCCAAGTAAGTGTTTGGGATACGCATGATGGTCAACGAATTTCTCGCTACGATGCCGAGCCATTAAAAGATGCTCGCCCTCCCCGCGCGGTAGTGTATGATGCAGCCTTTGATGATAATAACCGTGTGATATCGGGCACCTCTGCGGGCATTGCCCAAGCTTGGAATGTGGATTAAGAACGATGACAGAAAAGCGAGTTGAACAACTAGAAAGCCGCGTAAATGACCTAGAGTGTCAGCTGGCTTTCCAAGAACAGACCATTGAAGAACTCAATGAAGCGCTTAGCCAACAACAGATGTTAATCTCGAGAATGCAAGACCAGATGAAGTTCGTGGTGGGCAAAGTGAAAAATATGGATGGCTCTAACCTAGCAGACGCATCGGAAGAAACGCCACCACCACACTATTAAATTCGACTCAAAATGACGAATTGATTCTAGTGATATAGATCGTTAGAAATCTGAAAAATCAAAGGGCGGCAGAGATTATCTGTCGCCCTTTTATCTGTTTGATCGGTGTGGATTAAGCCAATACCAACTTAATCATCCGCATAAATCTTCACTTCGATACGACCTTGAGTATCAACGCTTGCACGATACATCCCCGAACTGTTCATACTAAAATGAATATCGCCTAGGCCATCGATAGCAATCAAACCGCCTTCCCCGCCCATGGTTTTCAATTCACCTTGAATGATCGTTTCGCAAGCGGTGTGCACATCCTCTTTCAGATAACGCATGCGTGCTGCTACATCACCTGCAACCATTTTACGTAGAAAGAACTCGCCCATGCCGGTTGTTGAAACCGCAACATTGCCATTTTCAGCGATGGTTCCCGCACCAATGATCGGAGAATCCCCCACCCGACCGTACTTCTTATTGGTTACGCCACCAGTACTCGTGGCGGCCGCTAAGTTACCCGCTTGATCTAATGCTACTGCACCGACCGTGCCGTACTTTTTGTCGTCAGGATATTTTTCAGCTTGCTGTTCATCATATTTCGCTTCAGACAAAGCAAATATGCCTTTCTCTTTCATCGACTGAAGTTGGTCATAGCGTCGCTCAGTAAAGAAGTAGTCTTGCTCGGTAAAGGTATAGTCGTGCTCAAAGGCAAACTTCTCAGCGCCCTCACCGATCAATAATACGTGGTCGCTCTTTAGCATCACATCACGTGCGAGCTCAATTGGGTTTTTAATATGACGAACACCCGCAATGGCACCGGCGTCCATTTCGCGGCCGTGCATCACAGAGGCATCCATCTCTACACATTCATCATGCGTGAGAACGGAACCCTTACCGGCATTGAAGTGAGGGCTGTCTTCCATCACTTTGACCGATGCGACCACCGCGTCCAGAGCATCACCACCGGCTTGCAAAACTTGGTAGCCAGCCAAAACCGACTTCTCCAAAACCTGAGTAATGCCTGTTTTTAATTCATCGCTCATTTGCTCTCGTAAGATGGTTCCTGCACCACCATGAATGGCAATTGAAAAAGGCTGTGACATGCAAACTCTCCACTGACGTACTCTTATAATGTTACGCTATCAATACCACATTCATGGTTCGATGTCTGATAGCGAAAACCAAACTCTTTATGAAGACTCAGTTCGATAGAGTAAAAGCCCCCAAAAAAAACTCGGCGCCAATAGCAAAAAACCTCCGCAAGGGAGGTTTTTCAGCATTCTAAATCTAAACCGTTAATTCGGTATTAGTGAGAACCACAGCCACCGCCGCCGCAGCAGCCGTCTTTTTTCTCTTCACCATCATGGCCTTCGCCACCACAGCAACCGCCTTCGTGGTCATGGTCGTGACCGCCACAGCCACCTTCTTGGTGTACGTGACCGTGTTGAATTTCTTCTTCCGTCGCTTCACGAACTGCAACCACTTCAACGTCAAACGTTAGAGTTTGGCCAGCTAACATGTGGTTGCCGTCTACAACAACTTCATCGCCATCGACTTCAGTCACTTCAACAGGGATAGGACCTTGGTCTGTATCCGCGAGGAAACGCATGCCAACTTCGATTTGCTCAACACCTTGGAATACATCAGCAGGAACACGTTGTACTAAGTCGTCGTTGTGTTCGCCGTATGCGTCTTCTGGCGTAACGGTTGCAGAGAACTTGTCGCCAGCGACTTTGCCTTCAAGCTCTTTTTCAAGACCTGTAATTAGGTTGTTGTGACCGTGAAGGTAATCGAGTGGAGCTTCTGCAGTTGATTGGTCAACGACTACGCCATCTTCAAGCTTTACTTGATATGCAACACTAACTACTACGTTCTTTTCAATTTTCATGAGAGCTCCAAGGAGGTTTGGACTAGGCTCGAACAGTTGAACCTAGGAATAAATTTTATACCCCCGCTATTATGGGGATGAATTAGTGAAACTCAATCATTCTGGTTTAAAAATACCGATCATTTCTTGATTCGCGTGTTCAGATTTCTCTACAGCTTTCGGTTTACGCTGCTCGGTGAAATCACAATCGACACATTCCACTAGCTCGATATTGTTTTCAATCCACCAACGGAGTGTGTCTTGAGTGTTGCAACTTGGGCAGCTTGCCCCTGCGATAAAGCGTTTTTTCTGTTTCACGTTCATGTCCTTTACTACTCTGGATTCGCGGTTCTTCTCACTCACTCAATTAGACGTTAAGCAGAGACCGCGTTTATTATTAGATGGCTGCTTTTAAGTGATTATTTTTAGCTCAAGCTATATTGCTAGACTCAGCGGTTAACTCTAAACGAAGGTTACTGCCAATAGTTTCGAGATTGGTGATCGTTTTCCATCTCGTGTCCAAAAATTTCCTCAAGCTCTTTACGAGCTTCTTTGGCCCTTTGAGTTAACTCGGCGTCTTCGTTATGCTGAGGCAGCAACTCTTTGAGCATACCATTATCCAACTTTCTAAAGTGTGCCTCTGCTCGCTTCGCTTTGTATGGGTGCATACCCAGTTCAGTCAATGTTTGACGACCGAGATCCAATGCCCCAAGGAAGGTTTCACGAGAGTAGTGACTCACACCGTGGTTAAGTAATTGATACGCCTCAACACGGCTTCGAGCGCGCGCTAAAATCTTCAAGCGTGGGAAGTGCTGCTTACACAAATCGACGGTTTTCATGATTTCGTCTGGTGAATCGGTACACAGCACAATCGCCTCTGCTTTATCAGCACCGGCCGCGCGTAACAACTCTAAGTGAGTAGAGTCACCGTAAAAAACTTTGTAGCCGAACTTTCTAAGAATGTGAATTTGGCTAGCATCACTTTCTAGGATAGTGATGCGAATCTTATTGGCGTACATCAAACGACCAATAATCTGACCGAAACGACCAAAACCCGCAATAATCACTCGCGGGCTACGATCGACCACATCTGAAGACATCGCACTTTCACTGATTTGGTTGAGTTGACGAGCAAAAAACCGATCTTGCAGCTTAAGCATCAATGGCGTGGTTACCATCGACAAACTCACCACGACCAGTAAGAACGACACCTGGTCGCCACTTAAGATGCCTTGAGCACTCGCCGCGGTAAAAATAACAAACGCGAACTCACCACCTTGACTGAGAATCATCGCCATGCGGCTACGCGCTTTTGCCTGAGTGCCAAAGATATGAGCGAGTACGTACAGCACTAAGCCTTTCAACACCACCAGAGCCAATACTGCAATCAGTATCGCGAATGGGCTTTCGGCGAGTAAGCCTAAGTTCACCGCCATACCCACCGAGATAAAGAATAGACCAAGTAATAACCCTTTGAATGGATCGATGGCGACCTCAAGCTCGTGTCGATATTCACTTTCAGCCAGAAGCACTCCCGCGAGAAAAGTACCCAGTGCCATCGACAAACCAATCTGTTGCATGATGACAGCAATACCAATCACCAGTAACAACGCGGCGACCGTAAACAACTCGCGTACGCCACTCATCACGACGTATCGAAACAGTGGTCTCAACAAGAAGTGACCACCCACAAGTAGACCAACAACCCCGCCCAACATCCACAACATGTCCGCCCAACTACCGCCGGTATTACCGGCAAGCAGAGGCAGCATTGCGAGCATTGGAATAACGGCAATATCTTGGAAAAGTAATACCGCAAAGCCTGACTGCCCCGCTTCTTTTCCACCCAGTTCTCGCTCTTCGATAACACGTAAGGCGATGGCCGTTGAAGAGAGCGCTAAGCCCATCCCAATCACGAGACTGGTTTGCCACGTTAATCCAAACATGCTGGCAATGGCGGTAATAATCAGAGTGGTGATCAGCACTTGCGCACCACCCAATCCGAGAATAGGCGCCCGCATCTGCCACAGCTTTTTCGGGTTAAGTTCAAGACCAATCAAGAACAGCAGCAGTACCACCCCGAATTCGGAGAAATGTAGAATCGCTTCAACGTCACTGATTAAACCCAGCCCCCAAGGGCCAATCGCGACCCCCGCTAATAAATAACCGAGTACCGAACCGAGTCCCGCTCGCTGAGCGATAGGAACTGCAACCACAGCCGCCGCTAAGAATATAACGCCACTTTGCAGAAAATCGTTAGTCAGAGCCATCATTTGTTCCTATACCTTGTAACGGGTCTCGCAACCAATTCCGATAGTCTTCAGCGTGTTGGTAACGCGCCATGTCCGGGATATTCCTCGCCCAGTGTAAAACCAAGGGTGGCATCCAGTGCATTTGACACAAAGCAGCGGTTAACTCAAATGGTTGTAAGATCTCTTGTAGTGGATATTTATTATAGCCTGCAGCACCAAACGCCTCTGCTTTACCACCGGTTGTGATCACACTGCGCCAGTACTTACCTTTGAGCGCACTTTGCTCACCAAACGCAAAGCCCTTGCCTAATACGCGATCAAACCACTCTTTCAATAACGAAGGGCAGGAATACAAAAACAAGGGATGCTGAAACACAATCACATCGTACTGAAGGAGCAGTTGGTGCTCATAAGGCACATCAATAAAAAAATCAGGGTAAAGGGCGTAAAGATCGTGAACTTTGACATGTCCAAGCGACTCTATCTTTTTAACCATAATTTGATTAGCGATAGAGGTTTGTGGATCTGGGTGTGCATAAATCACTAACACCTTTGGTACGGGTTTGTCTATTGAGGGAGTAATACTCATTCCTTTAAAACTCTCCTTTAAGAGCTAAACAGTAGCAAAGCCACTAAAATTTAAAAAAAAGTTACCAATATGTTATTGGCATAATAACCTAAATTGCATTGTGATCGACTTTTATCTGGTTTCAGCCTACTATGCAGGCGTCTGTTCACCTCAAATTTCTATGCTACTTCTATGATTACTTTCTCTGATATTCAATTGCTCCGCGGTGGTAAGCCACTTCTCGACCAAGCATCTGCGACTTTTCACCCTGGCGACAAGATCGGTTTGGTTGGTAAAAACGGTTGTGGTAAATCTACACTATTCGCCTTAATTAAGGACGAACTGTCTATTGATGCCGGCTCATTCAGTAAGCCAGCCCATTGGGAGATGGCTTGGGTTGCTCAAGAGACCCCAGCGTTAGAAAGAACGGCCATTGAATATGTGATTGATGGCGATCGAGAATACCGTGGCCTTGAAGATCAACTAGAAAAAGCCGAACAAGCCGACCAGGGCACATTGGTCGCAGAGATCCACGGCAAGATTGAAACCATTGGTGGTTACAGCATCAAGGCCCGCGCGGCTGAGTTACTGGACGGCCTAGGCTTTAGTCAAGAACAAATGACATGGAACCTGACTCAATTCTCAGGGGGTTGGCGTATGCGTTTGAACCTAGCGCAAGCCCTACTGTGTCGCAGTGACCTACTGCTACTTGATGAACCGACCAACCACTTGGATTTAGACGCGGTAATGTGGCTAGAGCGCTGGCTACAAAGCTACCCTGGCACACTAGTACTGATCTCGCACGATAGAGACTTCTTAGACCCTATCGTCAACCGCATCGTGCACGTTGAAAATCAACAGCTCAATGAATACACGGGCAACTACTCATCGTTTGAAACCCAACGAGCGCAAAAGCTGATTCTGCAACAAGCAATGTACCAAAAGCAGCAGAAACAGATGTCTCACATGCAGAGCTACATTGACCGTTTCCGTTACAAAGCGTCAAAAGCTCGCCAAGCGCAAAGCCGTATTAAAGCGTTAGAGAAAATGGAACAAGTGCTGCCCGCTCAGTTTGACAACCCATTTAGCTTTCAATTTAGAGAACCGGACGCGTTACCCAACCCAATCATGATGATGGACGAGGTATCCGCAGGTTACGATGACAACTTAATTCTAGAAAAAATTCGCCTCAACCTAGTACCTGGCAGTCGCATTGGTCTGCTTGGTCGAAATGGGGCCGGTAAATCAACGCTAATTAAACTGCTTTCCGGAGAGTTGAAACAACAAGGTGGTGAGCTAAGCTATTCGCAAGGCGTTAAGATGGGTTACTTTGCTCAACATCAATTAGAGACGTTGCATCCAGAAGAGACGCCACTGCAACACATGATGCAGATTGCGCC
This sequence comes from Vibrio minamisatsumaniensis, assembly GCF_050337445.1. Taxonomy (NCBI): domain Bacteria; kingdom Pseudomonadati; phylum Pseudomonadota; class Gammaproteobacteria; order Vibrionales; family Vibrionaceae; genus Vibrio; species Vibrio minamisatsumaniensis. The sequence continues at coordinate 14,880 of NZ_JAKJSY010000015.1, forward strand.
TAAGCACACCGAGCAACAACTGCGAGATTACTTAGGCAGTTTTGGTTTCCAAGGTGAGAAAGCACTCGATAAAGTGGCCCCCTTCTCAGGTGGTGAAAAAGCCCGTTTAGTACTGGCTCTGTTGGTATGGCAAAAACCGAACCTGTTGCTCCTCGATGAACCGACTAACCACTTGGATCTCGATATGCGTCAGGCATTAACCTTCGCCTTGCAAACATTTGAAGGCGCGATGGTTATCGTATCGCACGACCGTTACTTGTTGCGAGCAACGACGGATGACTTGTATCTGGTACACGATCGCCAAGTAGCACCGTTTGATGGCGACCTTAGCGATTATTACAAATGGCTGACCGAACAACAGAAAGTCGAGCGTAAAGAAGCGCAAGCATTGGCACCTGCAAAAGACAACACCAACAGTGCTGCTTCGAAAAAAGAGCAGAAACGTAAAGAAGCCGAGTTCCGTAAACTGACGGCACCCCTGCGTAAAAAGCTCACTCAATTTGAAAAGCAGATGGATAAACTCACGCAGGCTCTTGAAGAAGCCGAGCAAGAATTATCCGACACTTCACTGTATGAAGCTGAAAATAAGGCTAAACTGAATAAAGTACTCGCTCTACAAGCGAGCAGTAAGTCACAGCTAGAAGACGTTGAAATGGATTGGATGTCCACTCAAGAAGAGCTTGAGCAGATGGAACAGGATATGGATAGCTTATGAGCCCAGAGCACGCCCCAATATCACTAACACTGGAACGACTGTGGCAGTTTAGCCTTCAGTATTACAGTGTGCGTGGTGTAAAGGATGCGTGCTTAGCTTTGCAAAACCAGTTCCATGGCAACGTCAATCTACTGCTGCTTCTCAAATGGCTTGATGAGCAGCAATTGTCTTTTGCTGAAGAAGAGTGGCACAAAGTTCAACAGTGCTTGAGCCGCTCTGAAAGCCTACTGCATAGTTATCGAGAGCTACGTAAACACCTCAAAGCACACGTTATCGACTCACTCTACCGTGAAGCCCTACAGTTTGAGTTACAACTTGAGAAACAACAACAATCTGATCTCGTCGACTGTATAAACTCCCTAAAACTGTTCGCTAGCCAGCAATCACCGCTCGCGTTTCAGTACTGTCGTTTATTAGGAGCAGAAAACCTCTACGACGCTTTTTCTGAACCCGCCCCTCTCCCCTAACGCGTTGCGTTGCCTTTCCTTTTGCTTCATTAAGGTTCAACACTTCCAAATACACTAACGTGAAGTACGTGACTCCCCTAATTCACACAAAGAGGGACTGACTCCATTGTTATTCACAACTTTAAAACTCCACAGGTAAAAGACTTGCGCTCAATCCGAGGATCCATCAAGCTCAAATTAACATATGGGCGTTTAATTAGAAGCTCAACACGTTATCAAAGCCCATAAAAAGAAGCATGGATCGTTTTATGACAATATTTACCGCAGCCACTGGCCTATCGAATCCACACTTACAAACATTAGTACCCAGATTCATTAGAAAACAGGCATTATTTACTCCTCACTGGCAAACCTTAGACACCCCCGATGGTGACTTTCTCGATCTTGCTTGGAGTGAATCTCCAGACAGTGACAACATAAGTAGCAACAACCTCGGTAGTAAACCCATTTTCGTGCTATTCCACGGTTTAGAAGGCAGCTTTGAGAGCCCTTATGCCAACGGACTGATGAATGCATTTGCGCAAGATGGTTGGTTATCAGTGATGATGCACTTTAGAGGCTGTAGCGGCAAACCTAATCGTTTGGCTCGCGCATATCATTCCGGTGAAGTCGAAGATGCACGCTTCTTCTTAAGACATCTGCACGCTCAGTTTCCCCATAACCCGAAGGTTGCGGTTGGTATTTCCTTGGGCGGAAACATGTTGGCCAACTACCTCGCCGAATATGCGGATGACCCGTTACTGTCGGCTGCTACGATTGTATCAGCACCCTTCGACCTTGCTTGTTGTTCCAGTCGTATTGAACAAGGCTTTTCAAAGCTCTATAAGAAGTACCTGCTCAACTCGCTAAAATCGAATGCATTGAAAAAGGCCAATCTGCTACAAGAGAAGCTCGGCATTACCACTGAAACCATTCACAACATCACCAAACTGTATGAGTTTGATGAACGCATTACCGCACCTTTGCATGGATTCAAAAATGCTCAAGATTATTACGCACAATGTTCAGCGCTTCCTAAACTGACTAAGATCAAGCTGCCAACTCAGATCATTCATGCCAAAGACGATCCGTTTATGACCGATGACGTCATCCCCAAATTCGTACTACCGGACAACATCGATTATCGGCTGTTTCAAAAAGGTGGCCATGTGGGGTTTATTACCGGCAGCACACTCAAGCCAAGATTTTGGTTAGAAGAAGCGTTACCGGCCTACTATGAAAGCATCCTAAATTCGGCATAATGACTGAGCCTTAGTCAATAGAAGTAAAAACATTGCTGAGCACACTCATTACTCATGAATGAACATACCCATGAACATAAAAGAGAGAAGTATTTATGATCATCCCATGGCAAGACATCGCCCCAGAAACGCTGGAGAACCTGATTAAAGAATTCGTACTGCGTGAAGGCACAGACTACGGTGATGTAGAGGTTTCACTTCAAAACAAGATTGACCAAGTAAAAAATCAATTGGCCTCAGGAGAAATCAGTATCGTATTTTCTGAGCTACATGAAACCGTTGATATTCAGGTCACAAAACGCTTCTAGGCTGCGCTCATTAAGGAGCCGTGTTATAGTAGTAACCGATTGCTAACAAGTAAGTTACTCAAAAGACAAGGGTTGTCATGTCCGCTAAACATCCAATAATTGCGGTGACGGGTTCATCAGGAGCCGGCACCACCACCACCTCAGAAGCCTTCCGTAAAATGTTCAATATGATGAACGTCAAGGCTGCTTGGGTTGAAGGGGATAGCTTCCATCGCTTCACTCGACCAGAGATGGATGTCGAAATCCGTAAAGCGCGCGAGCAAGGTAAGCACATCAGCTACTTTGGTCCGCAAGCCAACGATTTTGGCGCATTAGAGGAGTTCTTCCGTCAATACGGTAACGAAGGCACAGGTAAGGTACGTAGTTACCTACACACCTTCGATGAAGCCGTGCCGTACAATCAAATGCCGGGCACCTTTACGCCATGGCAAGAGATCCCTGAAAACTCCGATGTGATGTTTTATGAAGGTCTGCATGGTGGTGTAGTTGATGGTGACATCAATGTTTCCCAACATGTCGATTTGCTGATCGGCATGGTGCCCATCGTCAACCTTGAGTGGATCCAAAAATTTGTTCGTGACACTCGCGATCGTGGTCACTCCCGTGAAGCAGTAATGGACTCCATTGTTCGTTCGATGGATGATTACCTTAACTACATTACCCCACAATTTTCACGGACCCATATCAACTTTCAGCGTGTTCCAACCGTAGATACCTCAAATCCACTGAACGCGAAAGGGATTCCAAGTTTAGACGAAAGCTTCGTAGTGATACGTTTGCGTGGCATAAAAAACGTCGATTTCCCCTACCTTTTGGCCATGATTGATGGCTCATTTATGTCTCGCCATAACACGCTAGTCGTGCCGGGGGGGAAAATGAGTTTTGCTATGGAGCTCATCGTAAGACCGATCCTACAACAACTCATCGAAACCGGAAAAATTGGTTAACAAAACAACGTTTTTATTGATTACTTTTCATACCGTGATCATGTGCACAGTTTTGCGTAAAAAATCGTGGCTTGGTCACGATTAAAATCAAGAAATAGTCTCGGAAAAAGGATACTATTCTTAGACGAAACACAAGATAGCTTGCAGCGCTCAACGAGTGCTCTTACCCTACAAGTCAATCCAGGCTTAGCTAAAATACGGAAAGCAGCAAGCATACCCTGCAGAGGAAGTAAGATATTATGGTTCTAGGTAAACCCCAAACCGATCCAACATTAGAGTGGTTCCTTTCACACTGTCATATTCATAAGTACCCTTCAAAGAGTACTTTGATTCATGCTGGTGAAAAGGCAGAAACCTTGTATTACATCGTTAAAGGTTCTGTGGCAGTTCTTATCAAAGACGAAGAAGGTAAGGAAATGATTCTTTCTTACTTAAACCAAGGTGACTTCATTGGTGAGCTTGGCCTCTTCGAAGAAGACCAAGAGCGTACTGCATGGGTTCGTGCAAAATCTCCTTGTGAAGTTGCTGAAATTTCTTTCAAGAAATTCCGCCAACTTATCCAAGTGAACCCAGACATCCTGATGCGCCTTTCATCGCAAATGGCAAACCGTTTACAAGTAACGAGCCAAAAAGTTGGTGACTTAGCGTTCCTTGATGTAACAGGTCGTATCGCTCAAACGCTACTAAATCTAGCGAAACAGCCCGATGCCATGACTCACCCTGACGGCATGCAAATCAAGATCACTCGTCAAGAGATTGGCCAGATCGTTGGTTGTTCTCGTGAGACAGTAGGTCGTATCTTGAAGATGCTAGAAGAGCAGAACCTAATTTCTGCACACGGTAAAACTATCGTGGTCTACGGCACTCGTTAATCTCGATTAACCGCTAAAATTTTAAAAGCCACCAATGGAGACATTGGTGGCTTTTTGTTTATTTGCGTCATCCCCAAGAAGGAGGGACGACCGAGTTGGGGAGCTCTTCAAACAAGTGGGTAAATCTATAAAGATTCCCTACTCCTTCGTCGGTCTATGGAATGACGATTTGTCTCTCGCAGGGAGAAGCCCGAACCTCGACTCTTATATCTACCCGTTAGTACTCTCAAAAATCTTATCTGCTGATGCCGCCACAAACCCAGTGTATAGCTCACCATTATCCATCACATAACGCTTCGCAAACTCATAGAAGCCACCAGGAATCATCTCATTGCCATCAACAAATGATACTGGAACTTTATCCGCCATTGTTGATGATTGCTCTAATAAGACCTCTGGAGAGCCTTTAACCTCACCTCCAGATGCATTGATTGTGAAGCCCGACTCTCTCAAATAGTCATTCACACTCTGCACCTCCTCGAAGTGCTTAAGCTGATTCACACTCACCGTAAAGTGATTTGCACCATAGCCATGAGCCGCTAACCAAGAAGCATATTCGCTCTCTTTTGCTAACACTTGGAAATCCGCGAAGCTCAGCTCCCAAAGTCGGCCACCAAACAAGAACTCATAACCTTGAAGCTTGCTTACGTCCACTTGCTCAACCAACTTAGCCACGATCTGCTGTAAATCACTGGAACACGCTTCGACCTTCAACTCACTAATAAACACTTTAGGTTGGGTGGGATCTGGGTGCTCATAGTGCTTAGCCACCAACTTCTTGCTTTCAAACAAGTAATCGCCACACGCCTTATAACCTAAAGCCAGAAAAGGCTTAGCGAGTGTGTCAATCCCCAAAGGATCAACATTGAAAGTACGCAATGCAATGTGATCATTAATCAGCGCTTCGTCTTCTTTCAGTAGACGATGAACTTTTTCTGCCGATGGGCAAAGCCTATCAATGTAATCATCCCATAGTGATTTAAAGAGTAGATCGGGTGTCATGGAGACTCCTTATCAAAGATTCTAGCAAGCTAGTCATTTGGATTAGAAAAGGCGAGGCTTAGACACAAAGTCAGCAGCCTTTATTTCATAAGCCAGTCAGTCATTCTGTCACTTAAATTTAAACTAAAGCTCAATTCCCGGGCTAAACGTGGCTGGCAGTTGAGTTTCACGGCCTTCCATTGAAGCCATCGGATACGCACAGTAATCCGCCGCGTAGTAAGCACTTGGACGTAAGTTACCGGAAGCTCCCGGGCCGCCAAATGGTGCGTCGCCGCTTGCGCCAGTCAACTGACGGTTACGATTAACAATGCCTGCGCGGATATGGTCAACGAAGTATTCCCACTCTGAATCGTCGGTTGAAACTAAACCAGCAGATAAACCAAAGCGCGTGTCGTTCGCTAGCTCAACCGCTTGCTCTAGTGACTGGTAACGAACCACTTGTAGCAATGGACCGAAGTACTCTTCATCCGGCAGTTCAGCAATGTTGGTTACATCGATGATGCCAGGAGAAACAAACGCCGCTTGACCCGCTTTTGCTTCGACTAGGCTGACACCGCCTAACGATTGCAGATTCGCTTGCGCGTCCAGAATGAACTTAGCCGCAGCTTCAGAGATCTGCGGACCCATGAAGGGTGCTGGCTCAGCGAATGGCTGATCGACACGAATCTTCAAGGTCGCAGCAACGAGCTTATCCAGTAGTTGATCGCCCTTCTCTCCAACCGGCACATACAAGCGACGTGCACATGTACAACGTTGACCCGCACTGATGAAAGCCGACTGGATAATGGTGTAAACCGTCGCGTCAACATCCCCAAATTGATCACTGATCACCATCGGGTTGTTGCCGCCCATCTCTAGCGCCAGCATCTTGCCCGGTTGGCCCGCGAATTGACGGTGAAGGATATGACCGGTATTAGCACTACCGGTAAATAGTACACCATCAAGACCTTTAGCCTCAGCCAGTGCGATGCCTGTCTCTTTAGCGCCTTGTACTAGGTTAATCACACCAGCTGGAAGACCCGCCTCTTGCCACAGCTTCATGACGAACTCCCCCGTCCAAGGTGTTTGCTCTGACGGCTTAAATACCACGGTATTACCCGATAGCAGCGCAGGAACAATATGACCGTTTGGTAGGTGACCCGGGAAGTTATAAGGACCAAATACCGCCATCACGCCCAATGGACGATGACGCAGTACAATCTGGTTGCCAGCAGCTTCACGTGATGCCCCACCGGTACGTTCATGGTAAGCACGAATAGAGATAGCGATTTTGCCTGCCATCGCACCCGCTTCAGTGCGCGTTTCCCAAATCGGTTTGCCTGTCTCTTTTGCGATGATTTGTGCGATTTCTTCGCTGTTCTCTTTTACCTTCTCGGCAAAGTTCAACACGATCGCTTCACGCTCTGTAAAGCTCAGCTTCTTCCAAACTAAGAAAGCCTCACGAGCGGCTGTTACAGCAGATTCAACCTGTGCTGGTGTTGCGCTATCGCCCTGCCACACAACTTCATTATTGTATGGGCTTACCGATGTCATGGCGTCACCTTGACCTGCTACCCATTGTCCTGCTATCCACTGAGTCATATTTTTATCCTTAACATCTTCGACAGATAATCGCCGCTATTATTGAGCCAATATACGAACGAATTCGCCTTCCTTTACTTCAAGAGCGCTTGCGACTTCAGGTGATAAAATCACGGTATTAGTCACTTGGTCATACGCCGCTTTCGCCGCGACAGCGCGGAAGTTCTCAAACGAGGTATTGCCAATTAGGAAATCTTTAGAGCTGGCGTGATCTGCAATTTGAACTTGAGAGCGAATTGAGTGACGCACTGATTCGATGTTTCTTAGATCACACTCAACCGTTGGGCCTGCATCAAAGATGTCGACGTAGCCGCGATTAGTGAAACCTTCACGCTCCAGCAGTTTAAGCGCCGGACGCGTATTATCATGTACCTCTCCGATTACCGCCTGAGCTTCTTGGCTCAATAGGTTCACATAAATAGGCAGTTTCGGCATGAGGTCAGCAATGAAGCCTTTTTTGCCAATACCGGTTAGATAATCCGCAAGCGTGAAATCAATCGAAAAAAAGTGCTCTTGCAGCCATTGCCAAAAAGGCGAGTTACCTTCCGCATCAGAAACACCACGCATCTCAGCAAAGATGGTTTTCGAGAAACGCTCTGGGTGTTCAGCCATAAGCAAAAAACGGCACTTCGACATCAAACGACCATTCAATCCCCCCCGAAAGTTAGGGCGTAAGAACAGCGTACAAATCTCACTGCATCCGGTATAGTTGTTACCAAAAGTCAGTAGCTTAACGATGTTATTCACGCCGAGTTTCTGTGATGAATGGACAACCTTGCTAATATGGTAAGAATAAAACGGGACGTCCCAACCAATCGCAGCTTCAACGCCAGTCGTACCGGCGACTTCACCGCTTTCGGTATCGTAGCCTACCATTAAGTAACCTTCGTCACCGGGTTCGGTTACGTCTTGTTTTGCGAAGCTGTATTCTGAGTGAGCAATGCGGTTGGTTAACAGTTCTTCGTTAATCGGAAGAGATGTAAATCCATGTCCTGACTCAACCGCACAAGTATGCAGCGCGTCGTAATCAGATCGTTTAATTGGGCGAATAACTAGCATCAATATTCCCTCCAGATGCAAAATAGGCCCAAAACAAAAGCTTGGGCCTTTAGCAAAACGTCATCGGATCGCTTTATTAGTGATCATTCCATGACGCCGCTCAGGCTAAACTAGCGTAGCAATTGCTTTGTCTAGTTTTGATAAGCCTTCTTCAATATCTTGTGTCGTGATAACCAGTGATGGCGTGAAACGAATCACGTTTGGCCCTGCAACCAACACCATCAGACCTTGCTCGCCAGCGGCAACTAATACGTCACGCGCTCGACCTTGCCACTCTTCGTTAAGCGCAGCACCTAGTAGTAGGCCTTTACCCCGAATTTCACTGAAGATTTGGTATTTATCGTTGATCTTAGTAAGACCATCACGGAACAAGGCTTCACGCTCTTTCACGCCAGCTAATGTTTCAGGTTGGCTAACCACATCAACAACCGCTTCTGCAACAGCACACGCCAATGGGTTACCACCGTATGTAGAACCGTGGGTCCCGATTTTCAGATGTGTCGCGAGTTCTGTGGTTGTTAGCATTGCGCCAATAGGGAAACCACCACCCAGTGATTTCGCAGTACTTAGAATATCGGGGGTCACACCTAGCCCTTGGTAAGCATAAAAGTTACCAGTACGACCATTACCCGTTTGCACTTCATCAAAGATGAGCAGTGCATTGTATTTGTCACACAGTTCGCGAACGGTGTTCACGAATGCAGAGGTTGGAGAGATGATTCCGCCCTCACCTTGCAGAGGTTCCATCATGATGGCACAAGTGCGATCAGAGATGTGCGCTTCTAGCGCTGCAATATCGTTGTAAGGCAGATGAGTAATATCGCCCGGTTTAGGACCAAAACCGTCAGAGTAAGCCTCTTGGCCTCCCACCGTCACGGTAAAGAAGGTACGACCATGGAAACCTTGTTTGAATGCAATAATTTCAGATTTCTCAGGGCCGTGAACATCCGCCGCCCAACGACGAGCTAGCTTCAATGCGGCTTCATTCGCTTCTGCGCCAGAGTTGGCAAAAAAAACTTTTTCTGCAAAACATACGTCGGTGAGCTTCTTCGCTAGACGCAGTGCTGGCTCATTGGTCATCACATTGCTTAGATGCCAAATCTTGTTTGCTTGCTCAGTAACCGCATTCACCATTGCTGGGTGACAGTGACCCAAACAGCTCACGGCGATACCACCAGCAAAGTCGATATACTCTCGGCCTTGTTGGTCCCAAACACGTGCGCCTTGCCCTTTTACTGGGATCATTTCCATTGGGTTATAACAAGGCACCATCACCTCATTAAACAGACTACGTTCTACTTTATTTTCCACTGTCATCGTACATTCCTTCTCGATACCGCAAGCTTCGCAAATTAAGCGCACTGGTTTATCAGTGAGCCAAAGATATTTTGTCTCGCCATAATCCCAATGAAGCATTATATTTACATTTAATTAACCTTTACAATAGTGGATTATTCTTTAACCATCTAAAACAACGGACCAAACGTCACCACCATGACTATTTATGCATTAATTGATCTTTTTTATGAAGCTTTTTTTACCAAAAGGTATCACCAGCAACAGCAAAGCCTTGCTGGTATTACAGCACATTGAGGGCGAGAGGAAATAAGGCGCATAATTTTGCATAGGCTAAAAACTTAGCCTGACGAGAGAAAAATGTTATAAAAAGTGATCGATGTCAGAACGATGAAGGCGCACATAGCCCAAATTGAGACGTTTAATCAGTGATGGAATACGTTTAACTGGCTTATCTAGACGATGAAAGCGTCAAATTAAAACACTCAGCGTACTAGGAAGTTAGCGAGAAGCTGGTGTCCTTGCTCTGTTTTAATCGATTCAGGGTGGAATTGTACGGCATCAATTGGCAAGGTTTTATGTTGATAACCCATAATCTCATCCATACTGCCATCTTCAAATTCTGTCCAAGACGTCAGTTCAAAGCAGTCTGGTAATGTGCCGTTTTTCACCACTAAAGAGTGGTAACGCGTGACAGTTAAAGGGTTATTAAGACCTTGAAAAACGCTCTTACCGTTATGACGGATCGGCGAGGTTTTACCATGCATCACTTGTCTGGCTCTCACCACTTCACCACCAAACACCTGAGCAATGGCTTGATGGCCAAGACACACACCTAAGATCGGTAACTTACCGACGAAGTGTTCAATCACCTGTAGAGAGATACCTGCATCATCCGGCGTGCAAGGACCCGGCGAGATAACAAGATGACTAGGATTTAGCGCTTCAATGCCCGCAATATCAATCTCATCATTGCGAACGACTTTTACAGTGACCCCTAACTCACAGAAATACTGATACAAGTTATAGGTAAAAGAGTCGTAGTTATCGATGATAAGTAACATGGGTAGAAATCGTTTGCTAAATACTAAAGGATTGGGAGATATAGGGGCGGTATTGTGCAATACCCATGGCGAAAGGCAAGTGGAAACTGCATTTCGCCAATAATTAAGGCCAACCTACGTTGACCTTAATTGTTTACAGATAGCGTTAAGTTATCTGAATTGGCTTGCTTGTATGGCTTGCCAATCTATTTGCGAATTTGCGATTGAGTTACTTGTGACGACGCCACATTGCTAAGCCAAATAGTGACATCAAAGCACCGAAGCCAAATGAACCACCGACTCGCAGCTCAAGAACCGCAGGGTCATGATCCGATGAACGGAAGTGATCTTGGTACTTAGGCAGATCGCCTTTGTACTCTTCATTGTAATCAAACAACGTCGACTCACCACCATTGATGTGCCAATCGGTAGCATCAACCACCCTATCTTTCAGGCTGTCACTGATCAGCAGGTGGTCCAAAGCGCCTACCTCATCATTGTATAAGTAGCTCCAGCTGTCTGGGTGCTTTTGAGCCACAGCATTGATGTAACCGTAGTTCTTCGTAATCACCGCACCGCTATCACCAAACTGCTCAACACCATCAATGTAAGTATTACGAGCTGCTTTGATTTGCTTACCGTATTTCTCTTCCGAGTAATCGGTTAGCACCAGCATTGGATCTTCCATGCCGTACGAGTTCATATCACCCAGAATCACTTTATGGCCTTTGATGCCGTCTAGCGCTTCACCCAGTGCAACTGCCGCAGCAACACGGAAGTTCTCGCATGATCCTTGCTTATCGGCATCAACGCCACCTTGGCCGCCCTGCTCAACCGGTGCTGCATCTTCCCAACACTTAGAGCCTTTTGACTTAAAGTGGTTAATCGCTACAGTGAGCTTCTCTTTGGTGCCTTTAACTTTAAAGGTTGGCGCCAATGAGTCACGTTGGTAGTTCTTACCGTCTTCAATCACCTTACCTGAATCGTCTAACACCTCTGGTGCTTGTTGGCTTGGCATCGCGATAACACGGCTGTCTTTAAGCTTCACCACCTTCTTACGGTAGATAACACCGGTTGTGATTACGTCAGTACCAATCGAGTCCATCTCGTCGGTTACGCCATCTTCGTTCGAGTCGACAGCCACAAAGGTATAACGGTCTTTCTTACGTTCAATACGATCATTCAGTTGGTTAACAAGCTGTTGAATCGCTGAACCTTCACCAAAGCCGTTGTTCTCAATTTCCATCAAACCAATGATGTCAGCGTCTAGACGAAGAATCGCGTTCACAATCTTCTCTTGCTGCATTTCAAACTCAGTGATGGTGTTCGCGCCACGGTTATTACCGTGCTGATTCGCGTCGCCACCAAATGGAGAGTTAAAGTAGTTCAATACGTTAAAGGTCGCGATACGTAGGTCGCCTTCATCCATGTCTGGTTTGTCGGTACGTGGATCGTTACGAACGAAATTTTCAGCCGAGATCTGGTTGGTCGCAATTAAACGGTACTCACCGTAGCTGTAGGTCAGAACACCTTCTAGACCAACAATGGTGTCATCAATGCGGATGTAATCTTCTGTTGAACCATCTTGGTCGATATCAGTGCGGCCAAAATCTGGGTAGAAAGGGACTTGTCCATCAGCCGCTTTTTGATCGGTTTCAACGAAAAGACGGCGGTCTGCGTTGTCTTCCGTTTGCTGCTTTGCTTCGTCAGATCCCGCGGCGAAAAGCTGGTTCGGCTGCATGTTGATACGCTCATGGGCCAATACCATATTGTTACGACGACCGGCGTAGTCATAACCAAAGGTACGCGTCACACGCATATCAAGCGCTTCGGTTGTTTTCACCAACATGCCTTCATAGCGCTCAAGCGTTGCTGCGAAGTTTTCATCACTGTCTAGCGCTTCAATCGCTGTCGCTTGTGGCGCTTGCTGCTCACCCTGCTTTATCCATTGGTTGTTTTCAACTTTAAGCTGAGTGTGGCTGTAGTATTCTTGAACCTTACCTTTCACACACACTACATCGCCCGCCGCTAACTCTGAGCTCGACTGGTTGGTATGAATAAATAGGCCTTCAGAAGTGCTTGAGTTGAAATCATCCTCAAGTGCTTGCAAGTAGAAGCCTTTGGTTAGGCCTGTTGTTACCGCACTTACCACACCTTTGACGAAGTACTCATCGTCGGTGATGTATGGGTAGCCATCAATGAACGGTGATGTTGCGCCTTCACCTTGGATTTCTTGAATGGTGGTGAATACTGGGTCAGAGCCATCTTGTGTACAAGTGAACGCTTCTGGCAGTTCAACACTGTCTAGTGAACCTAGACCTTCAATGCTGTCTTTTGGTAGCGATACCCATTGTGAAGCATCAAACGTCGCAGAAGGTGTTTGTGTCGCGCGAACCAAAGTAACATCTTTACCCCAGTCCACATCGCCCATCAAACCAACAACATCATGTACCGTTCCATCTGAATTCAAGATAGCCAGCGGGTCATCACCATTATGATTGGCCAGCGAAGCATTGAGAATGTCAGCGACCGCTTTGATCTCATCACTTGCACTCGAGTGCGCGACCACAAGTACTTCACCGGGCGCTAAAACGTGGCCATCTAAAGGTAAAGTGGCACCCCATGATCCGTTGCCATTGGCAGACTTCGCCAACGAGTAACCATCTAAATTAATGCTGCTATCGCCACTATTGGCAATCTCAACCGCTTTGTTATAGCTGCCGCCTTCCACATATTGTGAAATAAACAAATCAGCGTGTGCACTTGTGGTTAACAAGCTACCGATTGCCACTGCTAGCAATGAAGGTTTGTGTAAAAGAGCCATCCGTTTCACCTGAGTTCATCGATTTATAGTCACTGCCATCTATGGGCAGTCGTGTATTTTGTGGTCACTATCAGGTTTATTTATGAAAGAAATAAGTCCATTGGCAAGAAAATGAGGAGCTTATCACTTTGGAATCATCAATTGTTTGGCACGTTATATATTTTCAACATAAATAGAAATGAGCTTGATGGTATAAAGCTTAAAGGGAATGAATAAGATCAATAACACAACGTTAATGAGATGAATGTGTTAACGATTTAATGTGTAAATCATCAATTAAAACAATGCATTTGTGGGAAATTCAAAGAGAAAAGACATAAAAAAGCCCAAAGTAAACAAAAGCGACTTTGGGCTCAAATTCTCAAGCGAGGTGTGTTAGTTCACCCTATGGGCGAGTAACAAAGCCAACTGCTTCATATGCTTTTTTCAGTGTGACTGCAGCACGCTCAGAGGCTTTTTCAGCACCCGCTTTCATGACAGCGTCCATGTAAGCACGGTCAGCACGAATACGGTGGTATTCAGCTTGAATCGGCTCAAGCATTTCAACCAATGCTGCGCCTACGTCTTTCTTGAACGGACCGTACATTTCAACGCCTTGGTACTGCGCTTCGATCTCTTCGAACGTTTTCCCCGTCGCTGCAGAGTACAGACCCATTAGGTTAGAGATACCCGCTTTGTTTTCCCACTCGTGAGCAATACGTGGTGGTGTTTCTGCATCCGTTTGCGCTTTGTTGATCTTCTTGATGATCGACTTAGGCTCTTCTAGCAGAGTAATCACGTTCTTACGGTTGTCGTCCGACTTAGACATCTTCTTCGTCGCATCTTGCAGGCTCATGACACGTGCATTCACTGTTGGAATGTAAGGTTCTGGTACTTGGAAGATTGGCGTTTCAGGGCCGTAGATGTTGTTAAAACGATTGGCGATATCACGCGCTAGCTCTAGGTGCTGTTTCTGGTCGCTACCGACCGGCACTTGGTGAGCTCCGTAAAGCAGGATGTCTGCCGCCATCAACACTGGGTAGTCGTATAGGCCGACGTTGACGTCGTTTGAGTGACGTGCAGACTTGTCTTTAAACTGAGTCATACGGCTCAGCTCACCCATTTGTGTGTAACAGTTAAGAAGCCAACCAAGTTGAGCATGCTCTGGTACGTGTGACTGAACAAATAGCGTGCTCTTCTTTGGATCAACACCGACAGCAAGACAGATTGCTAGTGCGTCGAGAGTCGCTTCATGCAGCGCTTTCGGATCTTGGCGAACCGTAATTGCGTGAAGGTCTACAACACAGTATTGGCAATCGTAATCATCTTGCATCTGTTGCCATTGACGTAGAGCACCCAAGTAGTTACCGATACTTAGTTCACCAGATGGTTGAACACCACTCAATACGATGGGCTTGCTCATGGTTTTAATTCCTTTGCTTATTCGCTAAGTTTATTGATCGCTTAGCTTCTTAACTTAAATATAGAAAAGCCGCACAGCTCTTTCTGCGCGGCTCATCCAGTGTACTCATTGATAAGTATTTTGCTAGTAGGTTCGCTAACTTTTGTCCGCTTTATGCTGAAACGAGAACGACATCGAGTAATTGCGCGATGTTGTCTGCGATATAGTCAGGGGTTGATGCTGAAATCGGTTCGCCATGGTTATAGCCGTAAGTCAGACCCAACGAGTGACAGCCAGCATTCTTTGCCGCTTTAATGTCGTTGCTGGAATCGCCAACCATCAGCATCTCTTCCGCTTTAATATTGTGCTTTTCTAGCAACCAGTTCAGCGCGACAGGATTCGGCTTTTTCTCTGGGAAAGAGTCGCCACCCAACACATCAACAAAGTACTGTTCAATACCGTGTTGCGCCAGAACGTCTGGGACAAACTTCGAAGGCTTGTTGGTGACCAGCGCCATCGTGAAGCCCGCTTTGTCTAGCTCAGCCAGTGTCTCTTTAACCGATGGGTAAAGGTGACTTAGCTGGTGCCCCCCCTGCTCGTAGAAATCATCAAACAAGATGCGCGCTTTTTTCAGTAGCTCTGGCTCAAGGTTAGGATCAACCGTCATGTTACAGCTCAATGAGCGTCCGATAAGTACGTCAGCCCCATTACCCACGTAGTCGCGAACTTGTTCTTCACTCACTGAAGGGAAGCCTAACGCCTGACAAGCTTGGTCAGCAGCAACGGCCAAATCAGGCACGCTATCTAACAAGGTTCCATCTAAATCAAAGGCGATCAGTTTTATTGCGCTTAATGACATCTTACTTTCCTATTTATTATGCTCGTCTTATGAGTTGAGCGATAAGACGTAAAAAAGGGGCCAATGAGCCCCTTAATATTCAATCTGTAGTTTTACGATTATGCGTCTACTTTTGCAAGTTCTGCACGCATCTCATCAATCACTGCTTTGTAATCCGGTTGATTGAAGATAGCTGAGCCAGCAACGAACATATCTGCGCCCGCTTCTGCAATTTCACGGATGTTATCCACCTTGACACCACCATCAATCTCAAGGCGAATATCACGGCCTGACTCATCAATCAGCTTACGAACAGCACGCAGTTTATCCAGCGTGTGAGGAATGAAAGATTGACCGCCGAAGCCAGGGTTCACAGACATCAGTAGAATCATGTCTACTTTGTCCATAATATAATCTAGGCAAGAAAGTGGCGTTGCAGGGTTAAGAACCACACCCGCTTTACAGCCGTGCTCTTTGATTAGCTGTAGAGTGCGATCGATGTGCTCTGACGCTTCAACGTGGAAGGTAATCATTGATGCACCCGCTTTCGCAAACTCAGGCACGATGCTGTCCACTGGCTTAACCATAAGGTGAACATCGATAGGAGCCGTAATACCGTAGTCACGTAGCGCTTTACAAATAGGCGCGCCAAAAGTCAGGTTAGGTACGTAGTGGTTGTCCATCACATCAAAGTGCACAACGTCGGCACCGGCTGCGAGTACTTTTTCTACGTCTTCACCAAGACGAGCAAAATCTGCAGACAAAATTGATGGAGCGATGAGAAAATCTTTCATACCAAACCTCTTAAGAGTGAGTAAATTGCGAATATCACCGCCTTGGTGACATCTCATACACAAATATAAGACTCAATCCCAAGACTATTTGGTGTGCAATTCTACCTAAGCAGTTAAGCAGATCCTAGCAGTTCGAAAGATTAGTTTAAGAAAGTATCCGTTGGTCACTCAATTTAATGAGTTTGGCGGAGATTCTGACCATTACTGTTCCGCTGATGCGTGCTGCTGGTTTTTCTCTTTATGGAAAAGCGCCAATAGCTCATCAACTTTATTACGCCCTGCGCCATTGCGGCTGATGGTGCGTTTCACCTTAACCACGTTCAATTCCGCGCCATGGTATAAGCGACGGGTTAATGTCGTGTCGTGGTTTGAAATTAACACTGGGATACCGCGCTCCATTGCCGCTCTTTCAGCCACATCCGCCAAAGCGGCTTGATCATCTAAGCTAAAGCCATTACCGGCGTAAGAGGTAAAGTTAGCCGTGTTCGACAGTGGTGCGTATGGAGGATCACAGTAAACCACACAACCTTTGCGCGCGCGGCTAAAGGTTTCATGGTATCCCTCACAAACAAACGTGGCTTTCTTCGCTTTTTCGGCAAAAAACTCCAGCTCAGCTTCTGGAAAGTATGGCTTTTTATAAGAGCCAAACGGAACGTTAAAACCGCCCTTCTTGTTATAACGACACAGGCCATTGAAGCCAAATCGATTCATATACAAAAAAGCCAGCGAGCGATACATAACATTATCGGTAGCGTTAAACTGCGCGCGAATATCTAAGAACACTTCTTTGCGATTATTCTCAGGGCAGAACCAACGCTTCGCTTCTGTAATGTAGGTTTGAGGATCGGTTTTTAGAAGGTTATACAAGTTGATAAGATCGGGATTGATATCCGCAAGTAGGTACTGTTCAAAATCAGTATTCAAAAACACTGAACCAGCACCCACAAACGGTTCGACCAATTTACGAGCAGGTGGCAGGTGACGTTGGATGTCTTCAACTAGGCCATATTTACCACCAGCCCATTTTAGAAAGGCACGCTGCTTTTTCATTTACTGCTCTATCTATCAACACAAAAATAAGGCTGCGGAATGTAACATATTTTGAGGCGAAGCTCAGGGTTATTTCGCACGTTCTATCTCTCGATGTACTTGATTCATCGATTTTGCCCAAGGCTGCAACTCTTGAAGTGCTTTCGGTAGCGAGCTTACCGCATCTCGCGCCACCTGGATCGTTGGGTAATCTTGATAAGTGATAATAAACCACTTTCTATCATTGCGAAGCGTTGGATAGATACGAACCTTGTTCTCAAGGTCATACTCTTCAATAAAAGATTGCACATCTTCTAATGATGTCATCGCACTCAACTGCAAGGTGTAAGCTCGCGGCGAGATAGCTTGTAACGCTTCACGAGCAAATGAGAATGTAATTTTTTTCGTCGGCGGTGTCGATTGAGTCAAATCGGACTCTTGATCAACTGACGATGGTGTCTCGGCTTCTGTTGATTCTGGTTGCGAGTTCACAGCAGCGTCGGCATTGTCTTCAACAGCCGCATTAATCGCGCCGGTATCGGCACTTTTCGGCTTGTCATCAAGTAAAGCATCAACCACATCAGAGGTGATGACGACACGCTGCTGATCTTGTGTTATCTCACCAACACTGGCTGTCTCTTCAACCACAACCGGTGGCAAAGATGAGCTGTCGTCGTCAGCACCATGGTAACTCATGTCGGTTGTTGTATCAGAATCAACCGTTCCATCCGGGCCAGTTTGCTCACGACCCTTTTCTAGTTCGAAACTCGGTATGGCTGTCTGTTCAATTGGCGTGATAAAAGACTGCGCTTTATCGTCAGGTGTTAGTTGACTGAACATCCACCAATAGCCACCACCAATTAAAACCAACAACAAGGCGACAACCATCGCAATATTGATGGGTGAGCCAATAATTGAGCGAATAATAATCCTTTTTTCCACTTTCAATTCTCCTAAAGCCATTAACTCTCCGGGCAGAGGCTGCGCTTTATTAAACGCACGTCGCACACGAGTTTCAGACTCATCATCAACATATCGAATCACTAATGATTCAAAGAAATGTTCTGCTTCTGATTGCGAAAGATCATCGATCTCGAGCTCGATAGGCTTGTGTGGTTGACCGTAACTCAAACGCGTTAATAGCGTCTCTAGCTGGCCAGTCTCCGAGAAGAGAACGATATTGATCGTCCATTGAGGGTTTGATTGAGCTTCCAGTACCAACATCCATAATTCGGATACCAATAGCTCAGAGAGTCGTTGGGCATCATCGACGACGATAACCACATTACACGACTCTCCATCCAGCAACCTTGTCAGGCTATCTGATAAAGAATCGTGTTGATTAAACAGAGGATCAGAAACAATTTGGCTAAGAATAATCGCGCGGCGTTGTTGATCATCTTGGCTTGGATGACAAAGCAATAAACACTGATTTTTTTCTGTCGACCATGCTTCAAGATAACGTTGAGCTAACCAAGAACGACCGGAGCCAGGTTTGCCTGCAACCGTCACAAGGTTTGAACCAAAGTTCGTCAAAAGCTGTAAACGCTCTAGCAGTTCAACTTGAGACTCTAACTTTAATACTCTTAATTCATGAGCCAAACTCATTAGGGATCCCTACTGATAAGACCGATCAGTAAAACGCTTCAGTTGCCCAGCACTTGGCTAAGCAACCTCACAACCAAATTTAAAGAGTACGGCAGAAATCGATCGCTTGTTTAATGATGTCTTGAGGCACATCAGCAACCACTTCAGCAGTACCAATACTTGTTGGCAACACCAAACGCAACTGACCAGACAGCACTTTTTTATCGCGCATCATATGCTTTATAAAGTCTTCAAAAGACATGCTTTCTGGCGTATGGATTGGCAGCTTCGCATTCTTGAGTATAGAAATAATTCGCTCAAGTTGCGGCTGAGAGATCAGTCCCTGTAATTGAGCTGTTTTCGCTGCCATTACAGTGCCTGACGACACAGCTTCACCATGTAGCCAATTACCATAGCCTAGTTCGGCTTCAATCGCATGACCAAATGTATGACCTAGGTTCAATAACGCTCGGATTCCGGACTCTTTTTCATCCAGAGCAACCACTTCAGCCTTAATTGCACAACAACGAGCAATCGCGGTAATCAGTGCCTCTTCATCAAGTTGATAAAGTTTCTCTAGATTCTGCTCCAACCAACCAAAGAAAGCTTCATCGTAAATAATGCCATATTTGATCACTT
The DNA here is from genome assembly GCF_050337445.1 of Vibrio minamisatsumaniensis. Lineage (NCBI taxonomy): Bacteria > Pseudomonadati > Pseudomonadota > Gammaproteobacteria > Vibrionales > Vibrionaceae > Vibrio > Vibrio minamisatsumaniensis. The sequence continues at coordinate 34,503 of NZ_JAKJSY010000015.1, forward strand.
CCGCCATACCCGCGGCGAACTCACGCTCGGGAAGCGTTGATAAACAGTTGGTATCAATGATGACCGATTTGGGTTGATAGAAAGCACCGATCATATTCTTACCAAGAGGATGGTTCACGGCGGTTTTACCACCGACAGAGGAGTCCACTTGAGACAGAAGGGTCGTCGGAATTTGAATGAAATCAATACCACGCTGGTAACAAGAAGCAGCAAAACCGACCAAATCACCGATAACACCACCACCTAAAGCAATCACCACCACATCGCGGCTGTAATTTCCTTCAAGCATATAGCTCATCACGGAGTTGAACGTTTCCAGCGTTTTGTACTGCTCGCCGTCTGGCAACTCTAAAAGAGAGGTTTGACAGCCGACTTGATCCAGTAACGATAAAATTTTATCGGCATAAAGAGGCGCGACTGTCACATTACTGACAACAACAACTTTCTGTTTACCGGATAAAAAAGAAAGGTACGCCGGGTCTTCAAATAACCCGGCGCCAATAGAGATAGGGTAGCTACGCTCAGCTAGATTGACCGTAATCCGTTCCATGGTTTTGCTCTCCGAAAAAATGAACTTAACGTTCTTCTAGCATTTTTACGATCTGGTTGGCTACCACTTTTGCACTTTGGTCATCAGTACGAACGGTGTAGTCCGCCACTTCTTCGTATAGTGCGTTGCGAGATACCGCTAGATCTTCTAGCACATCACGCGGGTTGTCTGTTTGAAGTAGAGGGCGTTTCTTGTCGCGGTTAGTGCGAGCAAGTTGCTTTTCAATTGTTGTCTCTAGGTATACAACAATGCCTCGTGCAGATAGACGGTTACGGTTTTCTTTGCTCAACACTGAACCACCACCTGTCGCAAGAACAATACCTTGTTCTTCTGTCAGATCATTGATTACAGATTCTTCGCGCTTACGGAAACCTTCTTCGCCCTCAACATCAAAAACCCATGCGATGTCTGCGCCAGTGCGCTCTTCGATCACAGTGTCAGAGTCTAGAAACTCCATATGAAGTTGGGAAGCTAGGTGTCTACCAATTGTACTTTTGCCGGCGCCCATTGGGCCAACAAGAAAAATATTGCGTTTCTCAGCCATGTTTTTAGCAGTAATTTACAACGTTAATTCAATGACATCGCCACAAGGTAGGTCAGTACAAGTACTGAAATTAAAAGGCCTGTGGCACCGATTCCTCACAGATAATTCGTGATAAGACCCGAAATTATCAAGGTTAGGTGCCACTAATGCAACTTTATTTTTAATCTAATTGTTCATTACTGAATCACAACTTTAGGTGTAACGAAAATAAGCAGTTCACTTTTGCCGACATTTTCATAGCTGCGACGGAACAATGCGCCTAAAACAGGCAGGTCTCCCAATAGTGGAACTTTATCAACGGTACTGCTCACACTGTGTTGAAAAATCCCACCAAGCACGACAGTTTCACCATTATTAACAAGCACTTGCGTACCAATTCTTTGAGTATTGATGGCCACAGCTTCACCTGTTCCGGTTTTAACAACTTGCCCAGGTCTATCTTGAGTCACACTTAAATCCAATACTAAACGATTATCTGGTGTGATCTGCGGTGTCACCTTGAGGCTCAATACCGCTTTCTTAAATGCGACCGATGTTGCACCACTTGAAGATGACTCTAAATAAGGGATTTCGGTACCTTGCTCAATATAAGCGGGCTTTTTATTGGTCGTGATTAAGCGTGGGCTAGAAATAATCTCGGCTTTCGACTCTTGTTGCAGTGCCGACAGTTCAAGATCGAGCAAGGTATCAGAACCGAGTTTGGCGACCTGAAATGCAATACTCGACGCGTTCGGAGAAGTCGCTCCCAAGTTCACATTGAGATAATCATCAACCGCGTTATTTCCGACATAAGGAGCAATTGAAGAGCGGTGATTACCCTCTATAGAACCGCCAACAGTGAAGCTTCCGTTGGTTGAGGAAACACCCCAACGCACCCCTAACTCATCAAGGTTCCCCTCCGTAATGGTGACAATCCGAGCTTCTATCTGCACTTGCTTCACAGGAATGTCCAAAGATTCAATGATACTTCGTATCACCGCAATGTTCTCTGCTAGCTCACGAATCAATAGTGAGTTGGTACGCTCATCAATCGTAATTGAACCGCGATCAGACAACATACTCACCGAACTCTCACCACCAATCATGTCGGCAATGTCGGTGGCTTTAGCAAAGTTGATCTTAATGATTTCCGATGTCAGCTCTCCCAACTCCTCTTCCAAACGAGATTTCTCTAGCGCTTGCTGTTCACGAAGGTCGAGTTCGGCTTTGGGCGCAACCAAGATAACATTGCCATCAACGCGTTTATCTAAGCCTTTAACTTGCAAGATAATGTCGAGAACTTGCTGCCAAGGTACGCCATCTAAGCGTAAAGTCAGGTTTCCGGCTACCGAATCAGATACCACTAGGTTAAAATCGTTGTAGTCAGCAATGAGCTGAAGAACATTACGAACAGGGATGTCTTGAAAGTTAATTGAGATGAGTTTGCCCTCTTTCTCTAACACACTCTTCTCAGGCTCACTTTCTTTAACTAAAGGCTTACGCACGATAACCTCGATAAAGCGACCTTCTAGGTTGTACTCGTATTGATAATCATCAGTGATCGTGGCGAGCAATCGAGTACTTGGCGCCTCTCTAATAACCTCTATCTCTGCCACTAAAGTGGCAAAGTCTTTTACATCCAACAAATTAACCTTGTCGTCATCAACCTCAGTATTGAGCAATTCAATACTCAACCCTTCTTGAACTTTTTGAACATCGACGACAGCGGTACTGGTCGCCAGCTCGATAATGATGACGGCATCTTGATCCTTGTTGACCCTAAAATCGATATTCTCCAATCGGTTGGTGGTTTCTGCATAACTCATTACTGTAAAAAACAACATTACGGACAACACTATACCTTGCAGTCCTTTGCTCATCGTGCCACCTATTCCTTTAATCATAATTGCATCTCATATCCACATCATGTGACATTGGGGTTACTTCAGGGCAAGCCTAACATTGCGCTTATGCCAACAACCTAAGCCATCTGGAAGCGTTTCATTGATCTGAACGTATTGGCTTGTCACTTTGGTAACTCGACCATTGTTTAACCCAATAAACTGACCTTTCTTGACATTCACCACGTTGCCCCTCGGTGTTTGCACTAAACCAAACACACTGGAGCCATTGCCCATGACGCCTTTTAAGCGCAATTGACTCAGCGGGTACTTTTCTAACTTTCCATGGCGAGGGCGAGAGCGAGGTTGCCAACAGTTTGTCTTAACCAACGGTTGGTTTTGCACAATGGCTTCTTGAGGGAGCTCAAAGGGAGCGCGAGAGGCTCTTCGTTGATAAATAGCGGCGGAAAATTCGCTGGCAGGAACAAGCTGCCCAACCTCTTTTTTTGCCTTGGCTTCCACCTGTACCACAAAACTTTCTAACGAATCTTCACTCGCTTTACAGCCCGACAATATAAGCAGTAACAGCATAACGCAGAGTGATTTACTGGGCTTCATCATTCACCTCCGGCTTGAACTGGTAGGTATAAGCTCTAACCCTGAAATGCAGCGTGCTACTTTCTTGGCTGACTCGCTGCCAATTCACATCACTAAAGCTAATAATGCGCGGCAACTTTGCGATGGCCGCAGAGAAATCACCAATGTCATGGTAATCACCGGTCAACTCGATATTGAGCGGTAAACGATAGAGAAAAGCTTGGTTCTGCTTTTGTCCCCAATCAATCCGTGTAAACGTCAATTGGTTATCCAAGCCAAGCTCATTGACTGAGGCCAACATACTGGCCAGTTCCTTTTGAGCGGGGAGCTGCTCTAATAAGTAATCGTAGCGGCTGGTCAACTCACCCAGTTGGCTCTGTAGCTTAGGTAAGGCTGCAACCTTATTCGCTTTGATTCTCAAAGTGGCTTTAAGCGTCTGCTCTTGTTGTTTCATCTGCTGCAGTTCATCGTTCAATGGCAGAATATAAAGCCAAACCCCAACCCCTTGAATGAGCACTATCAATACGAAAATCACCACCAACTGGGGCACTAATGGCCATTCGGTGATCTCATCAACATCGAGATCCCTTAAGCTGACCTGATTTTGAAAGCTAACCATGATTAGCCCCCTTCTCTTCTAGGTTTGCGGCGGTATTTTCTAAAGACATGGGGCTAAATACAAAAGAGACCTTGAAGGTTTGGAACTCCTTGTTGAAACGTTTACGATTGTGAACAATAGAATGCATCTCAACCCCTTTCAGGGAATCGGAACGCTCTAAGTTATCTAACATAGTGGCAAGACGAGCGGTACTGTCACTGATCCCCGACATCTCAATCTCCTGACCATTCATTTTGATCTTGTCGACATAAACGCCTTCAGGGATCAGCTCTGGCATCAAGTTCATAAAATCGGTGGTTTTATTACGGCCGCGCTGTAAAGATTCCACCACATCGAGTCGAGTCAGAATGGTTTTATGTTCTTGCTCCGCGACTTTTAACAACTGAATTTGTCGTTCGAGATCCGCAATGTATTGATTGAGATAACTAAGGCGATGTTGCTGCTGTACTTGCTGGTGATGAAAATAGCGTCCCACCGCCCATTGCCCAACAAAAGCGATGATCGCCCCAAGAATCAGCAAATGAATAAAACGTCTTTTATGCTGAACACGAATCTCATCGCGCCAAGGTAATAGGTTAATTTGATGCAACATACCTTTCTCCTTGCCACTTAAGACCACTCAAAGCCATCCCTGCCGCAATACCAAACCGTTTCCAATCCAGCTCCGGCTGACGTTTCTTGATCACTTTATTCTCAAACAGAGATAAAAGATTCAACGACTCACAACTCAACTGAAAGTGACGCTCTAGCGCTTCAGTTACCATAGGAATACTGGCTCCTTCGCCCATGAGCCAAATGCCTGAGATAGGCTCAACGCCATTGACGGAAGAGTAGAGCTGCAACTGACGTTTGAGCTTTTCGATCAAATTGACCATAAACCGATGTGTATCCTCAACCGTCCCAAATGTCCCCTCGATCTCACTCGGGGTCTCTGAGCCGTAAAGATCTTGAGTACCAAAAGCAATGTCTTTATAAAACGGGACTGCGCCTTGTGGAATCATGCCTAACGAGGTTTGTTCAACCCCTAAGTCCACCAGCAACCAGTTCTTTTTCTCGGGATGCGTACGCGAAGCCAGCTGCCAGATATTAAGCAATCCATGTGCCTGTGTATCGACCACCACAGGCTTAAATCCTGCTTTGGTTAGAGCATCGGATCGGCTATCAACCACCTCTTTGCGAGTTGCGTAAACTTGGTAACTCGTTGTCGATCTTTGATTAAATCGTTTGTCTTCGAGCTTCACAAAATCTAAACTCAGATCCTCAATAGGAAAGGGAGACTGGTGAGCAAAGGTTTGATAGATCGAAAACTCCTTTTCTCGGTCGTCTAACTCACTCTCTATTTGCAGTACTTTGCTGATCACAGTGTTATCCGGTACAGAAATAGCGACATTGCGGCTACCAAAAGGCAACCCTTTCCTAAGTTCTTTGAGTTTCTTAACAGTTTTCTGATACTCCAGAGTATGGTTGGCTGTAAAAATGTCGTCTAAAATCGGCAGCTCTTTGTATCCCACTAAGGCATACAATTCCCCAACGGGTTTTAGAACCACGGCTTTGATGCTGTGTTGATTTATATCTATACCTGTAATTGATGATGAACCCATTTGACCTAGCTCCTGAAGTGCCAAGCATTTCGTTGATTATCTAGGGGTTGTGATTATTAATTAAATAAGCGTTAATAAACGAAAGCTAAGTTTTTAACCTAGAGTACAAGGGTTTGCTGCCTATCAGCCTCAACTAATCAGGGATTATCCGGTGAAGTTCATAAAGCGATTATTCATATTTACATTGGTTTGCATGATTCTTGGAGTCAGTACAATTTTCGGGGTTTATTATTACTTAAAACCAGAATTGCCTGATGTGGCCACTCTGCGCAATGTAGAACTCCAAACTCCAATGCAAATCTTCAGTCAAGACGGCAAATTGATCTCTCAATTTGGTGAAAAACGCCGTATCCCAGTCACTTATGACGAGATTCCACCTCACTTAGTTGAGGCTTTGATCGCCACCGAAGACAGCCGTTTTTATGAGCACCATGGTATCGATCCTATCGGCATCGCTCGTGCAGCATTTGTGGTGGCAATATCCGGCTCAGCGAAACAAGGGGCGAGTACCATTACTCAACAGCTTGCGCGTAACTTCTTCTTATCTAATGAGAAAAAGATCATGCGAAAAGTCAAAGAGATATTTATTGCCATCCACATTGAGCAGTTGCTAAGTAAAGAAGAGATCATGGAACTGTACGTGAACAAGATTTTCCTTGGTCACCGTTCTTATGGTTTTGGCGCAGCTGCGCGCGTTTATTTTGGCAAAGATCTTTCAGAGCTGACACTCAGTGAAATTGCGACACTAGGCGGCATGCCAAAAGCCCCTTCCACACTGAATCCGATTTACTCAATTGAACGTGCGACTCACCGCCGTAACGTCGTATTAGGTCGTATGTTGGAAGAGCAATACATTACTCAAGCAGAATACGATGAAGCTCGTAATGAAACACTTGTCTCGAAATACCACGATGCTGATATTGAACTCAGTGCTCCATATGTTGCAGAAGTAGCCCGCGCTTGGATGGTAGAACACTACGGTGAGGCCGCTTATACATCGGGCATGAAAGTCTACACGACCGTTAATTCAAAACTGCAAAAAGCAGCAAACCAAGCAGCGATTAAGAACCTACTTAGCTACGATGAACGTCATGGCTACCGCGGTGCAGAAAAAGTATTGTGGCAAACCGAGCAATCGACTTGGGATCATGAAAAAATTGTTAAACACCTTAAATCTCAACCCACCTACGGTGACTTAATCCCTGCCGTTGTGACAGCCGTTGATGCAAAAAGCGCACAAATTTGGGTTAAGAACCAAGGTGAAGGCACTATCGAATGGCAAGGCATGAACTGGGCGCGTAAATTCCTAACAGATGATCGCCAAGGTCCAGCGCCTTCTCAAGCGAAAGAGATTCTGGCTGTTGGTGAACAAATCTGGGTTCGCCATGAAGCCATTACCGGTGATGAGGTCTCTGAAGAGCCAACGGAAGCGTCAACCACGGCAGAATCAGAAACACCAGTTGTATGGCGACTCAGCCAAGTACCGAATGCAAACACCGCATTTGTTGCAATGAACCCGAACAACGGCGCAGTATTGTCGATGGTGGGTGGCTTTAACTTTGTTCACAACAAATTCAACCGTGCGACGCAATCTCTTCGCCAGGTCGGTTCTGGTATTAAACCGTTTATTTACTCAGCCGCGATCGATAAAGGCCTAACATTAGCATCATTGATCAACGATGCGCCAATTAACCAATGGGATAAGAGCCAAGGCACGGCGTGGCGACCAAAGAACTCACCACCAACCTACGCGGGCCCAACACGTTTACGCATTGGCTTAGCTCAATCTAAAAACGTAATGGCGGTTCGGGTGTTACGTGAAGTAGGCTTGGATGATACGCGCAACTACCTCACTCGCTTCGGCTTTGATATTGATCAATTACCTCGCTCTGAAACGATTGCTCTGGGTGCGGGTAGCTTAACACCGATGAAAGTAGCACAAGGTTATTCCGTATTCGCCAATGGCGGTTACTATGTAGAACCTTTCTACATCAGTCATGTTGAAACGCCATTTGGAGAAACGGAATACAAAGCAACACCGAAAGTCGTGTGCAAGAAAGATTGCAAACAAACCGTTACCACAGACTCAAAGGCGGATGAGTTTTCAGAGCAAGATGTGGATACTCAAGTGCAATACGCACCGCAAGTGATCTCGGAACAGAATGCTTTCCTTGTGCGTGAAATGATGCACAGCAATATCTGGGGCGGTGGTAATTGGAGAGCAGGGACAGGCTGGAACGGCACAGGATGGCGTGCTCAATCATTGAAGCGTCGTGACATTGGTGGCAAAACCGGTACCACCAACGACTCGAAAGACACTTGGTACAACGGCTATGGCCCTGGCATCGTTGCAACGGTATGGGTAGGTTTTGATAACCACAACCGAAACCTAGGTAAAACCAAAGCTAACTCGAACCTTGATAAGGACCAAGTGACAGGTACAGAAGCTGGTGCAAAAACAGCACAGCCCGCATGGATTGATTTTATGGCGACAGCACTTACGGGAGTGCCAACTAAACATCAAACACTTCCAGATAACATTATCCGAGTTCGTATCGATCGTGAAACTGGCTTGCTAACGAATAAGTTCGATAGCTCATCAATGTTCGAGTATTTCGAAAAAGGTACAGAACCAACCGAGTACGTCACTGAAAGTTTCTCTAATGATATCTATTCCACCTCATCTGGCGAAACGGTAGAAGAACTCTTCTAGTTAACGACGGTATGAGTGAACAAAAAGGGTTGATATGTATTCATATCAACCCTTTTTTCTAATAGTCAGCTTAACTATTAACTATTAACTATTAACTATTAACTATTAACGAAGGCTAGATAGCTAAACGACTTTCTCTAGTTGCATTCGGATAGTGTCAGCCAATTGCTCGAAACGCCCCTTCAATGGAGAACCAGGGCGGTACGCAACAACAATACGACGTGAAGGTGTTGGATTCACTGCGGGCACATAGCATACACCATCTTTCTGCTTTTCTTTTGGCACTGAGAGCTGAGGTAATAAGGTGATCCCGGCTCCTGCCGCAACCATGTTACGCAGTGTTTCTAAACTGGTCGCCTTAAAACGCTCATCATCTTTTGCTCCTGCGGCAAAACAGAAGCCCAAGGCTTGATCTCGTAAACAATGACCATCCCCTAACGCTAGTACCGTTTTACCATTGAGTTGTAACATATCAACACTGTCTTGTTGCGCCCATTCATGATCACACGGTACAGCAACACTTAACGGCTCGTCATACACATCAATTTCTTTGAACGCTGCGGTCTCATCGACAGCAGCCAGTACCAAACAGTCGAGCTTACCATCTTCTAACTGACTCACCAGTTGATGAGTCTGAGCTTCATGCAGGTAAAGTTCAAGATCTGGGAAGCTGTCTTTAAGGTGCGGAATAATCTTAGGCAAGATATAAGGACCAACCGTTGGAATGAAGCCAATATGCATTGGCCCTGTCATTGCTTCACCGTGACCACTCGCCATATCTTTAAATGTTTTTATTTCATTAAGAATACGTTTGGCTTGATCCACGAGTTGTAAACCCGAATCGGTAAAAATGACCTTCCTTGGGCTACGCTCGGTTAACTGAAGACCGATTTCATCTTCAAGTTTGCGTATCTGCCCACTCAAAGTAGGTTGACTAACGAAGCACGCCTCTGCCGCTTTTCTAAAGTGCTTATGCTCTGCGAGCGCCACCAAGTATTCAAAATCACGAATGTTCATGATCAACCTCTTATCTAAAGTCTTAATCGAAGCATTTTACAATAAAACGCTGTTGATAGAATTTGCCTATCAAAACCATAACATTAAACGATTAGAGCTATCAAAGAATTTATCTAATAATGGGCTCAACGAAACGAAAAAGAGCAAAGAAAAACGTTAAGCTCTGCTAGAACAAAATTTAAAAAAATTAAAGGAAAACATTATGTTTGCATCTAAAGAAGGTCAATCAATCCCTCAAGTAACATTCCCAACTCGCCAAGGTGATGCGTGGGTTAACGTAACGACTGAAGAGCTATTCAAAGACAAGACTGTTATCGTATTCAGCCTACCAGGTGCGTTTACGCCAACATGTTCTTCAAGCCATCTACCTCGTTACAACGAGCTATACTCTGTGTTCAAAGAGAACGGTGTTGATGACATTCTGTGTGTTTCAGTAAACGACACATTCGTAATGAACGCTTGGAAAGCCGACCAAGAAGCTGACAACATCACATTCATCCCAGACGGTAACGGTGATTTCACCGATGGCATGGGCATGCTCGTTGAGAAAAACGACATCGGCTTCGGCAAGCGTTCATGGCGCTACAGCATGCTGGTTAAAAACGGCGTGGTTGAGAAAATGTTCATCGAAGAAGACGTACCAGGTGACCCGTTCAACGTTTCTGATGCTGATACTATGCTGAACTACATTGCTCCTGAACACAAAGAGCAAGAGTCAATCACAGTATTCACCAAACCAGGCTGCCCTTTCTGCACGAAAGCAAAGCAGAACCTCATTGATAAAGGTCTGAACTACGAAGAAGTCGTACTCGGTAAAGACGCAACAACAGTGAGCCTGCGTGCCATCTCTGGTCGCACAACCGCTCCGCAAGTCTTCATCGGTGGTAAGCACATCGGTGGCAGCGAAGAACTGGAAGCTTTCCTAGGTTAATAACCTAAGTCCTGCAATCCGCTAACCCACCCTCTTGTGGGTTAGCTATTCCAAACGCTCTTATCTGAGTTTTGGAAAAAGAATATAGCGTGTGACTCGCCCGTCTTTAACTAACCTATAGTTAGCAATAAAAGCAGAGTCACAAGCTAAACCGAATAAAACAGAATCACAAAACTGCCCCACTATCCTGACTCTCAAAAAATCACCAGAGTTGGAGGGGGTCGTTCACACTAAATTTAGCCATTGCGAGAAAATTATTATGAAACAAGTCAATGTAGATGTCGCAGTTATCGGGGGCGGTACGGCAGGTCTAGGGGCTTACCGCGCTGCAAAAGCACACACTGACAGTGTCGTGATGATTGAAGGCGGCCCTTACGGTACAACCTGTGCTCGTGTTGGTTGCATGCCATCGAAACTGCTTATTGCAGCAGCGGAAAGCGTACACCAAATCGAGAAAGCACCGGCTTTTGGTGTTCACCCACAAGGTGATATCGTGATTAACGGCCGTGAAGTGATGGAGCGAGTGAAGTTTGAGCGTGATCGTTTTGTGGGTTTTGTTTTAGAAGGTGTTGATGAAATTCCAGAGCAAGACAAGATTTCTGGCTACGCAAAATTCTTAGACGACCAGACGCTACAGGTTGATGATCACACGGTTGTCACCGCTAAGCGTATTGTTATCGCCACCGGTTCTCGTCCTGCATACCCAGCCGTTTGGAATGAACTTGGCGACCGTCTAATCATTAACGACGACGTGTTCAACTGGGATGATTTACCAGAATCCGTTGCGGTATTTGGCCCGGGCGTTATTGGCCTTGAACTTGGTCAGTCACTGCACCGCTTAGGTGTCAAGACCAAACTGTTCGGTTTGGGTGGTCAAGTGGGCCCAGTAACCGACCCAGAGATCATGGCTTACGCAGATAAAGCCTTCAATGAAGAGTTCTATCTCGATGCCGACGTAAAAATCGAAAGCATGAAGCGCATTACCACTGAATCGGGTGAAGCTCGTGTCGAAATCCAGTTCATCAACAAACAAGGTGAATTAGAAACGAACATCGTTGAGTACGTGCTAGCAGCAACAGGTCGTCGCCCTAACACTGACAAGCTTGGCTTAGAGAATACCTCTCTTGAACTTGATGAGCGTGGTGTGCCAGTTGCAGACCATTACACGCTACAAACATCACGACCATCAATCTTCATTGCAGGTGATGCCAGCAACCAACTGCCTCTGCTACATGAAGCAGCAGACCAAGCACGCATTGCGGGTGACAACGCAGGTCGCTTCCCTGAGATTCGTGCCGGCCTACGCCGATCTAAAATCTCAGCGGTATTCTCTGACCCACAAATCGCGATGGTGGGCGAAACTTACAAAGAGATCACCACCCGTTTAGGTACATGTGGTTGTTTCGCAACGGGTGAAGTCTCTTTCGAGAACCAAGGTCGTTCACGAGTGATGCTGCGCAACAAAGGTATTCTGCACGTATACGGCGAGCAAGGTACCGGTCGCTTCCTTGGTGCTGAGATGATGGGACCCAACGCAGAACACTTGGCTCACTTGCTAGCATGGGCACATCAGAACAAAATGACGGTTTCTGAAATGCTAGACATGCCATTCTACCACCCAGTAATTGAAGAGGGTGTGCGCACTGCGCTGCGTGACCTCAATGCGAAACTGCACTTAGGTCCAGAGATGGTGAAACACTGTCTAGACTGTGGCCCGGGTTGTTAATCTCGCTTGATTGAGACAGAACAGATAGATTAGAGACTAAAAAGGAAAGCCATTGGCTTTCCTTTTTTGTTTTTTGGCTAAACGCGTCAGTAAGTCAAAATCAAACCCGTCATTCCAGAACCGAGGAGCGAGGTATCTGGAATCTCTTAAAACCGTTACCTATCGCTAAAAACGAGAGAATCACTTCTCAGCAGCAATCACAGAGATCTCAACCAGTAACGCTTCGCGAGCCATGTCGCCCGTCACACATGCGCGAGCTGGAGCGTGACCTTCTGGAACCCATGCATCCCAAACCGCATTCATTTCTTGGAAGTCTTTCATGTCTTTCAAATAAATCGTGGCTGACAGCATGTGCTCTTTATCACTGCCAGCTTGTTCCAGTAGGGCTTCCACTTTATCCAACATCGTTTGTGTTTGTTCTGTGATGTCTTTGGTTGCATCAGCACACACTTGGCCACACAGGTAGATAGTACCGTTGTGTTTAACAATACGGCTCATGCGTTGTTTGGTTTCTTGGCGCTCAATCATCAACTTTCTCTCTCAGTGTCACCCTGACCTAATATCTTGTGACGTGTTATTATTAAGGCAACAAGCATAACGCGAACCAAACCCAATATGACATGCCTTCAGTGCAATAAAAGTGAAAAAATCCGTAACAAACTCGGTCGTTGTCAGCGTTGCATGAATCAGCTGATGGTGTTGTCAATTTTGAGTTGGGGAGCATGGTGGCTATTTTTCAGAGAAGATCCAAAAACCATCAATGCCATCGCATTGATGATAGCTGCTAGCGCATTCAGTGGTTTGCTGTCATTGCATTGGATAATGAAGTTTTTCGTGTTGCCTTTCAGAAATAAAAAGCGTTAACGGATAGCCTTTATAACCCAATGCGAGCGATTCAATAGTCCGATAATTCAGCATAATTATCGAGCTATCATCACTTTCCAAACCGCAAATAGAAAAAAGCCCCAGAACCAATCGATTCTGGGGCTTTCTTAGAAAATTCTAAGAAAAAGCAGTGGTACTTTAATAGACCGGGCTTTTCTTCGTTGGTTCCCAAAAAAGAGCAGATTTTTGATCTTTTTTGGGAAGACTATAAAATCAACCTCTTATGCGACATTCACCTTAGCGATAATCTGCTCGACCAAGTTCACTTCCAACGCCACTTCATCACATGCATGTTGACGAGGACACTGGTCGCAGTCTTTCAGCACTTTCTCTGGCAGTAGAGATTTTGACGTTGGTAAGAAGTCATGCTTCATAAAGAATTCAGGCGTACGAGTCAGTACAAACACCTTCTTGATCGCCATTTGTCGCGCTTTCTCAACCAAGTGCTGCACAATCGCGGTACCCTGACCTTGGCCTTGCCAACCTGCCTCAACACCGAGCGAGCGAATCTCCGCTAAACCAGAGTCATACACATAAAGTGATGCACAACCAGTCACCTCTCCATGATGCTCTGCGACCGCAAACGAGCCAATATCACGCACCAGTTCATTACGAGAGCGAGGTAGGTTTTCCCCCATGTTCGCCCAGTAAGCGACCATACCTTCCAATGCTTCAATATCCGTTAGACGAGCAGGACGAACCTTAACTATGGAGGTGTCACGCTGTGATAAACGCTTCTCCGCTTGGTCAACCGCGTAAGCCACTTGTTGTGGTGATACACCGCCTAGCGCGCTACGTTTTTCAAGACACGATTCAATGGTTAGGATGTCATACACATCCTCTTCGATCACCTCAGAGAACTCTTTCATCTCTGCGATGGTTAACTCTTCTAATGCGCAGCCTTTGGCAATCGCCGCGACGACCGTGACACCGACAATATGGTGAGCTTCACGGAAGGGAATGCCTTTTGCGACTAAGTAATCCGCCAACTCTGTCGAGTTTGCATAACCTTGTTTCGCCGCTTCAAGTGTACGTTCGCCGTTCACTTTAATGCCATCGAAACACAGCGCTGCCATTTCCATACAATCATTCCAAGTGTCTAAAGCGTCGAACAGACCCTCTTTATCTTCTTGCATATCCTTATTGTACGCCAAAGGCAGAGCTTTCACTGTCATCATCATTGCCGCTAATGAACCGTATACACGGCCAGTTTTGCCACGAATCAGCTCTAACGCATCAGGGTTTTTCTTTTGTGGCATCAGAGAAGAACCTGACGTTACGGTATCGGCTAACTCGATGAAGTTTGATTCACCTGAGTTGTAGAAAATCATATCTTCGGCAAGACGAGAAAGGTGAAGCATAGAGATAGAAGCAATCGACATCAGCTCCATCACATGGTCACGGTCAGAGACAGAATCTAGCGAGTTGCGCGTGGCACGATGGAAACCTAAGTTGTGAGCTAACTGTTCACGGTCCATCGGGTAGGCTGTTCCAGCAAGGGCACCAGAACCCAGCGGACATGTATCTAGACGCTTAATCGCATCACTTAAACGTGAATAATCACGCTCGAGCATTTCAACGTACGCCAAGCACCAGTGAGCAAAAGTGACCGGCTGAGCACGTTGTAAGTGAGTGTAACCAGGCAGCACGGTTTCTTGGTGCTGAGAAGCCACATTGACCATTTGGCTTTGTAGGCGATCCAATGCGAGCAATAGTTGGTTACCTTGTTGACGACACCACAGTTTAAGATCGGTCGCCACTTGGTCATTACGAGAGCGCCCCGTGTGAAGCTTTTTACCCAAATCACCAACTTTACCGATAAGTTGTTGCTCAACCCAGCTGTGAATATCCTCTGCATCAGAACGTAGAATCTGTTCCGGATCTTCCATCACTTCGAGCTTAAGCTCGTTCAGTGCTAACTCTAATCTCTGCTGTTCTTCTTCGGTTAAAACCTTGACCGACTGTAGAGCTTTTGACCAGGCAATAGAGCCCACAATGTCTTGCTCAGCCAATCGGTAATCAAAACGAAGAGAATCGTTAAAATCTTTGAACCGGGTGTCTGCTGCTTGGGTAAATCTACCGCCCCATAATGCCATTGTGTCTCTCCTAATTGCACAGTGCTCACTGTTTTTGCAAATAATAAGTCTGACTAATATTCAGTCTTTTTCTGATGGTTTAAACTTACGGCAATTCAAAATAAAAATAAAGTATTAATTCATTATTTCTACATATTTATTCACAACAGTCTACCTACTAACGGATCATGCCGTAACGCGAAAATTATAGAGCTTCAATACTCAAAACCGAAACGGATTTATTGGGCCAATCGATAAAAAATAAAAAAGCCCAATCACTAACCAGTAGTGAATGGGCTTTGATCATAATGTCTTGTTTGCTGTCCTAGAATGTTGCGCTAAAAGCTCGCTTCGTAAACCATTTTAGAATTATTTTTGGTTATTCAGAGCGCGAATACGGCTTGATAACGAGTAAAGACGAATGAAACCTTCAGCGTGGCTTTGGTCGTAAACTTCATCTTCACCAAAGGTTGCAAACTCTTCTGAATACAAGCTGTTGTCAGAACGCTTTTGAGTCACCGTTGCTTGCCCTTTATAGAGCTTGATAACCACTTCACCATTCACGTCTTGTGCTAACTCTTCTGTCGCGGCAAGAATAGACTTACATAGTGGAGTGAACCAACGACCATCGTATACCAGGTGAGAAGCCTTAACACCCAACTCTTCACGGAATTCAAAAGCCGTTTTATCAAGAACCAGTTGTTCTACTGCACGCAGTGCTTCCATCATGATAGTGCCACCCGGAGTTTCGTAACAACCACGAGATTTCATACCCACAAGACGGTTTTCTACGATATCGATACGACCAACACCGTGCTTAGCACCTTTCTCATTGAGGTAAACCAGTGTGTTGTATGGCGTCATTGTTTCGCCATCAACCGCAACCACTTCGCCTTTTTCAACTTTCAATGTCACTGTTTCGGATTCGTTTGGCGCTTGCTCTGGGTCTACAGTCCAAGCCCAGCAATCTTCGTTAGGTGCGTTCCATGTATTTTCTAAAACACCACCTTCTGTAGAGATATGCCATGCGTTGGCATCACGCGAATAAATCTTGGTAAGAGAAGCCGTACAAGGAATGTTGCGCTCTGCAAGGTAGTCTAGACACTCTTCACGGCTCACAAGATCCCACTCACGCCATGGTGCAATGACGTGGAGGTCGGGGGCAAGCGCTGCGAATGCACCTTCAAAACGAACTTGGTCATTACCTTTACCTGTACAGCCGTGACACAGTGCGTCTGCACCGACTTTACGCGCCACTTCCACCTGTGCTTTCGCAATGATTGGACGAGCCATCGATGTACCCAGTAGGTATTTACCTTCATAGCAAGCGCCCGTTTTTAGCGTTGGGTAGATGTATTCAGCCACCATCTCTTCTTTAAGGTCTGCGATGTAACACTCAGAAGCACCCGACGCTTTTGCTTTCTCTTCGATACCAACTAGCTCTTCATCACCTTGACCTACATCCGCGACAAACGCGATAACTTCACAGTCATAGTTCTCTTTCAACCATGGAATGATGACTGATGTGTCTAGACCGCCAGAGTAGGCTACTACAACTTTCTTTACGTTAACTTTGCTCATTTTCTTTCTCCTAGTTTCCATACTGCACATGGCGGTCAGCGTTGGAAATGACTTCATAATTATATGTTTATTTAATTCGTCTAAATTCTTTAAGTAGTGACTCGTTGTGAGGCCTACTGAGGTAAAAACTGCGTCCCTATGCTTTTACCTGAAAACAGTTGTGTGAGTTTTTCTGGATATCGCCAAGTAGCAACTTCGATTGGTCGTCCGAGGTCGTTAGCGGCTTCTAGTGCGGCTTGAACCTTAACGATCATGCCGTCGGTAATCACTTTACCTGTAATAAGGTCATCCGCTTGTTGTTGATTAAGGCTCGGAATCAGGTGGCCTTTACCATCCAACACACCACTGACATCAGAAAGCAGCACTAATTCAGCATCAAGCGTGCCTGCAACCGCAACCGCAGCTTGATCGGCATTGACGTTCATCAGTTGGCCTTGTGACGTTAAACCAATCGAACTAATGATGGGCAGTGCGCCCGCATTGAGAATGGCTTGCAGAACCGTTGAGTCACCCGGCTCTGCCTTACCTACCGCACCCAGTTC
Source organism: Vibrio minamisatsumaniensis (assembly GCF_050337445.1). Taxonomy (NCBI): domain Bacteria; kingdom Pseudomonadati; phylum Pseudomonadota; class Gammaproteobacteria; order Vibrionales; family Vibrionaceae; genus Vibrio; species Vibrio minamisatsumaniensis. Next base: position 51,704 of record NZ_JAKJSY010000015.1, read on the forward strand.
AGAGTTCAGCTCACTCACTCTGCACAAACCACCATCGGCTAGGCTCAAACCAACGGCGTTGATACCGTCTTTAATGGCCTGACCTTGAAGCAGTTTGTTGGCCGTGCCCGCGAGCGCACCGGCGATCACTGGGATCTGGTCATAAGGGGTAACACGAAGCCCTTCTTTCTTAACGGTTTCGAGGTTCAACTTATTCATCAGGTCATCAACAAGGTAACCACCGCCGTGAACAATCACGATTGGTCGCTGTGCCTGTTGTCGATAAGCAGAGATGGCACCAAATAACTTGCTCAATGTTTCACCACAAGATAGCGCAGCGCCACCTAACTTTATGATTAATGGTTGATTATTAAGGGTCATATCTAGATTTCCTTACACTAATGCCGTTAATGGTGCAAAACCATACCGTAAATTCAAACACTGCATCGCTTGGCTAGATGCACCCTTTAATAAGTTATCAATCGCTGAAACAACGATGATGTGTTGACCTTGTACCTTCCAACCTAAGTCACAAAAAGGCGTCTGTTCTACATCTTGAATTCTTGGCAATGTCTCTTCGAGTAATCTCACCGCAGGTTTAGCTTGGTAAGCTTGCTCAAAGGCCTCTTGTATCTGTTGTTCTGTCACGCCTTCAGCCAGTTTCATGGTGATGGTTGCTAAGATACCGCGCTTAAAGTTGCCGAGGTGCGGAGTGAAAATCACATCACATCCTAAATGTGCAGCGATTTCAGGTTGATGACGGTGATTGAATACGCCATAAGCTTGCAGACTCACTTCGCAGAAGCTATTCACCATAGTCGCCTTGCGACCCGCTCCAGTCACGCCGCTGGTTGCGTTAATCACAGGCCACTGGTTCTCATCCAGTAACTTGGCTTCAACCAAAGGCTTAATCGCCAGTTGTGATGCGGTTGGGTAACAACCCGCCACGGCAACAAGTTGAGCCGCTTTGATTTCTTGTTCGTTCCACTCAGCTAAACCGTAAGCCGCTTTATCTAGCCATTGTTCGTGTTGATGTTCAAACCCGTAGAACTTTTGGTAAAAGTTCTCGCCTTTAACTCTGAATGCACCCGATAGGTCAAACACTTGGCAATGGTTCTCTAGAAAGATTGGCGCTAAGTCATGACTGACCTCATGTGCCGTTGCGAGAAAAATCACGTCAGACTGCTTAGCCACTTCTTCTGGATTCGTTAATGGCTGTACTGACATATCAATCAAACCCGCCAACTTACCGTGCAGTGCCGCAATAGGTTTACCTGCGTCGACACTATTGGCTGAGACATATAAACCTGATAGCGTGAGCTCAGGGTGTCTGTTTATCATTAGAGCCAGTTCTGCTCCTGTGTAGCCGCTTGCGCCAATGATCGTGGTTTTCAACATCTCAACACATCCATTTTTGAGGTAAGTTACATTTCAAATTTGACTATTAATACTTAATTTTAGGCTTTATCTGATTTCTTATGCATAAAATATGATTTAATATGTGTTTTACCGACTTATAGTTTTCCTGTCAATAGTAGAAGTGAAGTAATTATGCAATTACCCAGTTTTCTTGAGGTCTATAAAGGCCTAATATCCACCGACTCTATCAGTTCCACCGACCCAAGCTGGGATCATGGCAATGAGAAAGTGATCGAAAAAATGGCTCAGTGGTTTACCGACTTGGGCTTTAGCGTAGAGGTCGTGGAAGTCGAACCCGGCAAGCATAATATGATCGCGAAGATGGGAACCGGTGAAGGGGGGTTATTGCTTGCTGGACACAGCGATACCGTGCCATTCGATGAAGGACGTTGGAACTTCGATCCTCACGCACTGACAGAGCACAACAACCGCTTCTACGGATTAGGCACCGCCGACATGAAGGGCTTTTTCGCTTTTATCTATGAAGCCGCGAAACAAATCGATTGGCGCAACCAAACTAAGCCGCTTTATGTGCTCGCGACCTGTGACGAAGAAACCACTATGTTGGGGGCTCGTCACTTCACTGAAAATGCACCGTTTAAACCGGACTACTGCATTATTGGTGAGCCAACCAGCCTTGTACCGGTTCGAGGACACAAAGGCCACGTAGCGAATGCTGTGCGAGTCACGGGTAAATCCGGTCACTCTTCTGATCCCGCATTGGGTGTCAACGCCATCGAGATTATGCATGAAGTGTTGTTTGCTTTAATGCAACTGCGTGACAAGTTAGTCAAAGAGTACCATCACCCGGGTTTCGCGATTCCAAGTCCGACTTTGAACCTTGGCCATATTCACGGTGGCGACAGCGCTAACCGAATTTGTGGCTGTTGTGAACTGCATTATGACGTTCGTCCTCTACCGGGAATTAGCCTCGATGGTTTGGATAATATGCTGCGTAACGCACTTAAAGAAGTAGAAGCAAAATGGCCAGGCAGAATTGAAATAACTCCCCTGCATGAGCCGATCCCTGGCTATGAGTGCCAACACGATCATCCATTTATCGGCGGAATGGAATCGGTGAGTGGGATTGAATCGCAAACGGTAAACTACTGTACTGAGGCTCCTTTCCTTCAAGAGTTGTGTCCAACCTTAGTGTTAGGCCCGGGGTCAATAGACCAAGCTCACCAACCGGATGAATTCTTAAGCTTTGATTTTATTGACCCAACAATTGATGTTCTGAGAAAGTCGATCCGTCAATATTGTTTCTAGCGATTATGCTAAATCCGAACATTCTAATGAAAGCCCACATAAAAAGTGGGCTTTATTCTGTTATCCCTGACATAGCCTGATCTTGTAATTAAATTTCACTTTATTCCAAGGCATTGAAACGTTTACTTATCCTGTATTTTGAAAACAGATAATTGCAAATTTAGAATGCTTTATTTGACTAGATACGACACTTTTCGCTAGATTGTGTACTGACAAGGAACAATGGATGTAATTTTTTTACGAGGCAGGATGACAATGAACGAGAAATACGCCGCTCTTAAGAGTAACGTAAGCATGCTGGGACGCTTGCTAGGTAACACAATTCAAGATGCACATGGTGATGTCATTTTAGAGAAAGTGGAAACTATCCGTAAACTTTCCAAATCCGCCCGCGCAGGCAACAAGGCTGACCGAGACAGCCTAGTTGAAGAAATCAAAAACCTGCCGAACGAACAACTCACACCAGTGGCTCGTGCATTTAACCAATTTCTCAACCTCACCAACATGGCAGAGCAGTACCACACCATCTCTCGCCACTGTGAAGAACATGTTTGCGAACCTGATGTGTTGCAATCACTCTTTTCTAAATTAAACCAGAACAACATTAGCCAGCTAGATGCAGCACAAGCTGTTCGCGATCTGAATATAGAGCTTGTGTTAACCGCGCACCCAACAGAAATCACTCGTCGCACCATGATAAACAAACTGGTCAAGATCAACGAGTGTTTATCTAAATTAGAACTCAGCGACCTATCACAAAAAGAACGCGTGAAAACCGAACGTCGTCTAGAGCAGCTTATCGCTCAAGGTTGGCACTCAGATGTGATTCGTCAGCAACGCCCGACCCCGCTGGATGAAGCTAAATGGGGCTTTGCGGTTGTTGAAAACTCACTTTGGGAAGCGGTGCCAGATTTCCTACGTGAAATGGACGGTCGACTTAAGGGCTACCTTGGTGAAGGCCTGCCAATTGATGCACGCCCAGTACACTTCTCATCTTGGATGGGCGGCGACCGCGACGGTAATCCATTCGTCACGCACACCATCACCAAAGAAGTACTGCGCCTATCTCGCTGGAAAGCCGCTGATCTTTACCTAGGTGACGTAAACGAGCTGATTACCGAACTGTCGATGACTAAGTGTAATGATGCCGTTCGTGAGCTAGCGGGTGATGAGCACGAAGCATATCGCGCAATACTGAAGAGTTTACGCACTTTACTTCGCAACACACTCGAAGTATTAGATGCTGAAATTCAACACGTCGACGTGCCAAAGAAAGAAACACTACAAAACATCGACCAATTGTGGACACCACTTTACGCGTGTTACCAATCACTGCACGAATGTGGCATGGGCGTCATTGCAGACGGTTCTCTGCTTGATACCCTACGACGCCTAAAAGCATTTGGTGTGCATTTGGTTCGTCTCGACATTCGTCAAGAAAGTACACGTCACTCCGATGTTCTGTCGGAACTGACTCGCTACTTAGGTATTGGCGATTACGACCATTGGAGCGAGCAAGACAAAATTGCATTTTTAACCAATGAATTAAGTTCAAAACGTCCACTATTGCCTCGTGACTGGGAGCCTTCTGAACAGGTCAAAGAAGTTTTAGACACCTGTAAAGTGATTGCAGCTCAACCACGCGAAGCCTTTGGTGCTTACGTCATTTCCATGGCTCGAACCGCATCGGATGTACTGGCAGTGCATTTACTCCTGCAAGAGTGTGGTTGTCCGTACCGCATGGATGTATGCCCACTGTTCGAAACCTTAGACGACTTGAACAACTCAGAAGCCGTCATGAAACAGCTCATGAGCATCGACTTATACCGTGGCTTTATCCAAAATCACCAAATGGTCATGATCGGTTATTCAGACTCCGCAAAAGATGCTGGCGTGATGTCTGCTGGTTGGGCTCAGTATGACGCAATGGACAAGCTGGTTAAGGCTTGTGAAGAAGAAGGAATTGACCTGACCTTATTCCACGGTCGTGGTGGTACGGTCGGTCGTGGTGGCGCTCCCGCGCATGCAGCACTTCTTTCACAGCCACCTAAGAGCTTGAAAGGCGGTCTACGTGTAACTGAGCAAGGCGAAATGATCCGCTTTAAGCTTGGTTTACCAGATGTTGCTGTAAACAGCTTTAACCTGTACGCCAGTGCGATTCTAGAAGCGAACCTTCTGCCGCCACCAGAGCCTAAACAAGAGTGGCGCGACCTAATGGTAGTGCTGTCTGAAGTATCTTGTGAGGCGTATCGTAATGTCGTTCGTGGTGAAGAGAAGTTCGTCCCTTACTTCCGTCAAGCAACGCCAGAGCTAGAGCTAGGTAAATTGCCTTTGGGTTCTCGCCCTGCGAAACGTAACCCGAATGGTGGCGTAGAAAGCTTACGTGCGATTCCATGGATCTTCTCTTGGAGCCAAAATCGCTTAGTACTCCCAGCTTGGTTAGGTGCAGGTGAAGCCATTCAATATTCGGTAGACCAAGGCCACCAAGCCCTACTGGAAGAGATGTGTCGCGAATGGCCATTCTTCTCAACTCGCCTGGGTATGCTAGAAATGGTGTACACCAAGTGCAACATGGAAATTGCTAAGTACTACGACCAACGTTTGGTTGATAAAGAGTTATTGCCGCTAGGTGAGTTACTGCGTGAACAGCTGCAAAAAGACATCAAAACGGTACTGAATGTAGAAAACAATGAGAACCTGATGCAAAGCGACCCTTGGGGGCTTGAGTCAATTCGTCTGCGTAACATCTACGTTGAGCCACTAAATATGCTTCAAGCTGAACTGCTTTACCGAACTCGTAAGAGTGAAACACCACCAGCAGAGCTTGAAGAGGCGCTAATGGTGACGATAGCAGGCATTGCAGCAGGCATGCGAAACACAGGTTAACCAGTAATCACCACCACAAAAAAGACAAAAGGTCGCACTTGGCGACCTTTTTGTTTGGCAAAAAAGCCAGTAAAGAATATTTTATTATTTTTTTGGGTTATTTTGTCCATGTATTCTACTTTATGCTTATTATTTAGATATACTACCGCTCCACTGCAGAAGCACACCATAAAAATAATCTGCAGCATCTTGACCAACAACTTGGTCAACCTAGGTGATAAACGGCTTTATAAGGTGACATAACCAACAATGATGTTGGTAGCACTTAAACATAATCAATATAACGTGCCATTAGAAGCACACTTGTTGTTTAAGTATTTGTTCACTGTTTACCATTTGGATTTCAGACATGTCATTACCACACGTAATTCTAACCGTTTTAAGTACACGCGATGCTACTGGTTACGATATCACAAAAGAATTCTCAGCAAGCATTGGTTACTTCTGGAAAGCGAGTCATCAACAAGTTTATCGCGAACTCAATAAAATGGCTCAGAACCATCAAGTCACTTGCGTGCTTGAGCCTCAAGAAGGCAAACCTGATCGTAAAGTTTACTCTATCACTGACGCTGGTCGTGGCGCTTTAGGTGAATGGTTTGAGCAACCAACCGCACACCCAACAGTGCGCGATGAGTTTTCAGCAAAACTAATGGCTTGCGCAGTACAACCTTCTGGCGCGTACCGTATACAACTTGCTGAACTAGTAGAAGAATCTCGTAAATTGGTTTCTCACTACAAAGAAATTGAAGCGGCTTACTACGCAACACCATCAACGCTAGACAAGCAAGCACGCCTTGAGCGTCTGACTCTTCGTCGTAACCTACTCATCCGTGAAGCATGGATTATATGGGCTGAAGAAGCATTGTTAGAACTGGGCGCTATTGCTTAAGCAAGCTAGCAGCTAGAAAAATAAAAGGCTTGGACTGTTAAAGTCCAAGCCTTTTTTGTCTCTGTAGAATGTGTGATCCTATCGCCGATGGCGTTTTGCCAACCGTTTTAATAGCAACCACAGTAAGTAAGTGTTCAGAAATAGCGCAAGAAAAAAGCTGGAGAACAAGGCTGCTCTTTTCGACAAGCAGCTTCGATCAGTCGTTATTCTACAATCAAAAATTCTAACGAAGTTATCAAGGTTTTTAACAAGCTAGGATGACCCGTTATTTACTCCGATGGGTATAACTACAGCGTCGCAACTTGTGGGCGAACACCTAACGTATGACAAAGCGCATACGTCATTTCAGCTCGGTTTAACGTGTAGAAGTGGAAATCTTTTACGCCTTCACGGCTCAATGTACGAACCATATCAATCGCTTGGCTCGCACCAACTAACTGACGAGTGGTTGGATCATCATCCAAGCCTTCAAACTGCTTCGCCATCCAACCTGGAACTTTTACGTTATTCATGGCGGCAAAACGGGACGCCTGCTTAAAATTCGATACGGGTAGGATCCCCGGTATAATCTCAACCTCAATACCAGCAGCAACACAACGATCACGAAAGCGTAGGTAGCTTTCTACATCGAAAAAAAACTGCGTAATGGCACGGTTAGCACCGGCATCCACTTTACGTTTTAGGTTAATAAGATCAGATTGAGCACTTTTGGCTTCAGGGTGAACCTCTGGGAATGCTGCCACTGAGATATCAAAGTCGTGACGAGATTTAAGCAATTCAACAAGATCAGAGGCGTACATATCGGGAGCACCACCGCCAGGTGGAATATCACCACGCAACGCCACAATACTTTCAATGCCATTTGCCCAATAATCATCGGCTATTTGAATCAACTCTTCACGATTTGCATCAATACACGTTAAGTGTGGCGCTGCAACTAGACCCGTTTGGCTCTTGATCTCTTTAATAATTGAGTGGGTACGATCACGTTCACCCGAGTTTGCACCATAAGTGACTGATACAAACTTAGGTTGAAGAGTCTTTAAACGATGAACGGAATTCCACAAAGTCTCTTCCATCTTTTCACTGCTTGGTGGAAAAAACTCAAATGACACATTGATGTTGTCAGAAAGTTCAGCGATATTCTGATTCAAAGCGTCGATATGACTGGCGTGTGTGTATCCCATCTTACTCTCCCTGTGGCAAAAGCAACCACTAATCTCAAATTCCCAAACGACGTATAGACGTCTATATGTCCATAGGATGTATTGAATACGATTTAATGTCAACAGATCGATTATGAATTTTTCTCAAGAAGATCGTGAGTAAAACTTAAGATACTAAGTGGGGACACCAAGCAAAAAAAAGCTGAAAACACATTGTGCTTTCAGCCTAATCGATACTAGTGAATAGTCGGTTGTTTACGCCATAAATAAGCTGATTACTTATTAAAACAAGCTCGACATTCTGTTTAAGTCAGATTGAATGGCGCCTGCGGTGACTTCACGTCCAGCTCCGGGACCTCGAATAACCAATGGATTGTCTTTATACCATTTGCTCTCAATAGCAAAAATATTGTCACAAGGCAGTAAATTCGCCAATGCGTGATCTTTTGACAACGCCTCGACCCCTACGGTGGCTTTACCACTCTTTTCTAAACGCGCGACATAACGTAGCACTTTTTGTTGAGCGTGCGCTTTTTCCAAGCGTTCAGCCAGTTCTTCGCTTAGCACTGAAGCTTTATCAAAAAACTCATCGACCGACAGGTCTTTCAACTCTTCAGGAACCAATGATTCTACTTTTACATTCTCAGGTTCAATCTCTAAACCCGACTCACGCGCCAAAATCACCAATTTACGCATCACGTCAGAGCCATCTAGGTCAGCACGAGGATCTGGCTCTGTCAGCCCTTGCTGCCATGCCAAATCAACCAATTCGCTAAACGGCACTGAGCCATCAAACTGTTGGAACAACCAAGATAGAGTCCCCGAGAAGATACCAGACAGTGCCAGGATGTCATCGCCACTTTCACGTAAATCACGTACGGTATGGTTAATCGGTAAGCCGGCTCCTACCGTTGCATTGTACAACCAGTGACGGCTGATCTTAGCAAAGGCACTTTTCACTTGGTGGTAATACTCGCTGGATGCCGAGCCTGCCACCTTGTTGGCTGAAATAAGGTGGAAGCCGTGTTGGGCAATTTGCAGGTATTTTGCTGCAAGCGCTGGACTCGCAGTGACATCAAGTACCACCACTTCATCATAGCCCTGAAGAGAACCCAAACGGTCAAGCCAATCGTCACCATTATTGGCAATGGCTTCATCATCAAAACGTTGACTGACGGAATTCGCATCAATACCTTGCTCATCAAACCAATACGTTTGGCTATCAACCACCGCAACCAAGTTAAAATTCATTCCATGGCGCTTTTCAAGTTCAGCCTTTTGCTCAGCGAACAGACTTAACCAACTTGATCCAATGTTACCCTTGCCACACAAAGCTATCGCAATACGCTTTTGCGCTTGAAATAGTTGAGAGTGTATACCTTTCACTAAACCCGATGTTTCACTTTTACGAAGCACAGCCACCAAGCTCAAGCCTGAATGAGCTTCCGAGATAAACTCAACCGGAGAACCCTTAAGCTGTTGGTAGAAACCGTAACAATGATTTGGATTTTTAGTGACTCCCGCCCCCACAGCAGCAATTAAAGAGAAACCTTCTTTAAGCTTAATTTCGGCTTCAATAGCATGATCTTGTAGGTACTCTAATGCACTGCCTGCTATCTCTTCGGTGTAGGCTAAGCGCAAGCAGTTTTGATCAGGTTCAAGCTCATAAGCTAGAGGCTCTAATTGAGCACGCTGAAGTCCTTCAAGAACTTCATTTTCTAGACGACCGAAATCATGTCCATGGCCGAAAGTTAGCTGAACAATGAAGACTTCATCCAAAGAGGTTATGATTTTTGCACCACGACCTGATGCCAGTACTCGCTCTATCTGCGTAGAGCCAGCTTCTGGCTGATAGCTGCAACGTAAGCTGAGATCCATAGCACTTTGAGCCACAGGTTGAAGCGTTCGACTATGCAGCACTGGAGCCGCTAAGCGAGCTAATTCACTCGCTTCATCAAGGCGAAGCAGAGGCAATAAACACGCATCAGACACTAAACGAGGATCGGCGCTGTACACGCCAGCCACATCGCTCCAAATGGTCACGCGCTCCACCTCAGCTAAAGCACCAATCACCGTCGCTGAGTAATCCGACCCATTACGACCAAGTAATACCGTTTCACTCTCACTGTTCTGAGCCATAAAGCCAGTAATCACCACACGGCAATGTGCATGCTGTGCCAGGACTTCTTTAATCAGAGGGTAAGAACGGGCACGGTCGACTTCCGGTTGAGCCCCCACGTCAGCACGTAAAAAAGCACGCGCATCTTGAGCAACCGCTTGTAAGTCATGCTGGCACAACAAAGCCGCGAGTAGACGTGAAGACCAAACCTCACCGTGTCCAAGCACCTGGGCTTTTTGCGCTTCGCTCAAAGGGGCGGTTAGCTCACCCAAAGCGGTAAATTCCTGTTGAATGGTTGCCGTGAGCTGAATGGCAGCCTCACCTTCAAGCAGTGCTTCAATCAGTCCAAGCTGGAACTGACGAAGTGTTTGCAGACATTCATGTGCGATACGACCATCTTTATCAAGCGCTTCAACAAATTCAATCAAACGGTTGGTTGTTTTACCTGCGGCTGATACAACAACTAAGTCCGTTGCGGATGAGTAGTCTCTGAGAATATTGACCACACGTTGGTAACATTCAGGATTGGCTAAACTGCTACCACCAAATTTATGTAGCTGGCGAAAGTTTGTCATTATTAGGCCTCCCCTTCAGTGATAAAGTGCTGTGTTTTTTCAAAAGCTTGCTTGAGATCGTCAATGAGATCTTCCGCATCTTCAAGGCCAACCGAAAGACGCAGCAGTTGCTGAGATACACCAGCCTCAGCCAATGCTTCTTCCCCCATAGCTCGGTGAGTCATAGACGCAGGATGACAAATCAGACTTTCAACACCGCCCAACGATTCTGCCAAAGAAAATAGCTCTAACTTATCAACAAAGTATTTAAGCGCTTCAAAAGAACCCGCAAATTCAAAACTCAACATACAACCAAAGCCCGATTGTTGTTTCTTTGCTATCTCGTGCCCCGGATGTTCAACAAGGCTTGGGTGGTAAATAGTCCCCACCAGTTCTTGTTGTTGTAGGGCCGCCAGAATGTCACGAGAACTTTCTTCGTGAACACGCATACGCGCCCCCAACGTGCGAATACCACGGAGCGTCATGTAGCTATCAAATGGTGTGCCGGTCGCACCAATACAGTTGCCCCACCATGCTAGCTCTTCAGCATGCTCTTCTGTCTTAGTGACCACAACGCCACCAATCACATCTGAGTGTCCGTTGATGTACTTGGTTGTCGAGTGAATAACAAAATCAGCCCCCAGATCTAATGGCTTTTGGAACACTGGGGTCAAAAATGTGTTGTCGACAGCAACCAGAGCACCCACTTCTTTCGCTTTACGGCAAGTTTCTGCAATATCAACCACACGAACCAATGGGTTCGATGGGGTTTCGATTAAGATCAACTTTGGCTTGAGCGCGATCGCCGCATCCAGTGCAACTTGATCCGATTGATCAACAAACAGAACGTTGAAATCACCTTTTAATGAGCGAGTGTTAAACAGACGGTAAGTACCACCGTAGCAATCGTGTGGTGCGATAATAAGATCATCACCACCTAGGAAAGCAGAAACCCATAAGTTAAGCGCCGAAGTACCACAGTTAGTGACAACCGCGCCTTTGCCCGACTCAAGCTCAAACAGTGCCGTTTCTAATAAACCGCGGTTTGGATTACCAGAGCGAGTGTAATCGTACTTTGGCACTTCACCAAAAGCGGGAAAACCATAGTTAGTCGACAGATAAATAGGTGGGACAACGGCATGATGTTGCGTGTCTGACTCGATGCCCGTCCGTACTGCTATTGTTGCTGGCTTCCGGCTGCTCATAGGTGCTTCCTTACAAGTTTTGCGTCTGAGAATCACAGCGGCTGATCGGCATTTTGCGGCTGTGCTAGATATAGGTTATTCACTTTACTTCCATAAATGTGAGACGTCAATACTTCTAGACGTCCATATGTCTTTGCTTATGGCAGTAAATCCCGCTAAAATCACCACTATTAATTTATTCTAACAACTAAAGTGATGAAGGTACGCAATGGCCGACTGGAATGGTGAATACATAAGCCCATATGCTGAGCATGGAAAGAAAAGCGAACAAGTAAAGAAGATTACAGTTTCTATCCCTCTAAAAGTGTTAAAGGTTCTGACTGACGAGCGAACTCGCCGCCAGATTAATAACCTACGCCATGCCACAAACAGTGAGCTACTGTGCGAAGCCTTTCTACATGCGTACACAGGCCAACCACTACCTACGGATGAAGACCTTCGTAAAGATCGTCCTGACGATATCCCTGCTGAAGTGAAAAAACTGATGACAGAAATGGGCATCGAATTCGAAGCGTTTGACGAAGAATAAAAACAACTCAGTCACTGCCTTCATTATTGATTCGCTATCGCTGAACTCTATTTTTTGCATCACTGACTAGTTTTATCAGTGTGCTGTGAATCAGAGACATAAAAAAACCGACTCCCGATGAGTCGGTTTTTTATTATTCGTTTTCGTCTCGATAACGAAACGACGATATCAGACAACTATTTCATCCAGTTTCTATACTATATGTCTCTATGCCATATAGTTAGCTGGCATCTCGATACGAGCTACGCCAGATTCAACCGCCGCTTCCGCTACAGCTCGAGCTACGCGAGGAAGTAGACGTGGGTCCATTGGCTTAGGAATGATGTAACCCTTACCAAACTCCAGTGTAGTCTCACCGGCAGCTGCCAATACTTCAGCTGGAACGTCTTCTTTTGCCAGTTCACGAATCGCTTTCACCGCCGCCAGCTTCATTTCGTCATTGATTTCGCTCGCACGTACGTCTAATGCACCACGGAAAATGAATGGGAAACACAGTACGTTGTTGACTTGGTTAGGGTAGTCACTGCGGCCTGTCCCCATGATTAGGTCAGAACGGACTTCGTGTGCAAGCTCAGGCTTGATCTCTGGGTCTGGGTTTGAACATGCAAACACAACGGGATTATCAGCCATCAGCGTTAGAGCTTCAGCAGGCAGTAGGTTAGGCCCCGATACCCCCAAGAACAGGTCAGCGCCTTCGATAACCTCTTCAAGCGTGCGCTTGTCCGTGTTGTTTGCGAACAGCGCTTTGTATTCATTTAGGTCATCACGACGTGTATGGATCACCCCTTTACGGTCAAGCATGTAGATTTTTTCACGCTGAGCGCCACATTTAATCAGTAGTTCCATGCATGCTACAGCCGCTGCGCCAGCACCTAAACAGACGATCTTACACTCTTCAAGCTTCTTACCTTGAAGTTCAATCGCATTCAGCATACCCGCAGCCGTTACAATCGCCGTACCGTGTTGGTCATCATGAAATACCGGTACATCACAACGTTCAATCAGGCGACGTTCAATCTCAAAACAGTCTGGGGCTTTGATGTCTTCCAGGTTAATACCGCCGAATGTATCTGCGATATTCGCAACCGTATCAACGAACTCATCGATTGTGCGGTGTTTTACTTCAATATCGATAGAATCTAAACCAGCAAAACGCTTAAACAGGAGCGCTTTACCTTCCATAACAGGTTTAGAAGCAATAGGGCCAAGGTTACCGAGACCAAGAATCGCCGTACCGTTAGAGATAACAGCAACCATATTGCCTTTACCTGTGTACTTATAAACGTTATCGACGTTCTGTGCGATCTCGCGAACAGGCTCAGCCACGCCAGGGCTGTATGCAAGTGCCAGGTCTTCTGCAGAGTTTGCTGGCTTCGTCAGGGCGACGGCAATTTTACCTGGCATTGGGAACTCATGGTAATCAAGAGCTTGCTGACGGAATTGTTCTTGAGGTGATAAATCTTGAGAGGATTGAGCTTGGCGGCTGTCTTCAGACATGGGTGTTAGTTCCTAGGATATTATTATTTGGGGGATCTTGTTCATGTTAATGGATGTACTTCAAAGTTCCTAGATGGCTACAGCTTCTGTCTCATTAAAAAACGAGATTTCACTACTAATAAGACCAGTGAGCAGTTGAAATTACTGCACTTGTTGAACTTTTGAACGGATACTTATCGTGCATAATATGGGAAGCACATATAAGAATAAGCCTTCGCCATTGATGATGGATTGGCGCAGAATTCGAGCGGCCTAATATTCATGGCTTTCTCAAAGGCTAAACAACAAAAAAGGACACCGAAGTGTCCTTTTTTATGTCTAAATAGCGAGAATTACTTCTTGCTAGAAAGAGCACCGAAACGCTTGTTGAAGCGATCAACACGGCCGCCAGTATCTACGATACGTTGCTTACCAGTGTAGAATGGGTGACATTTGTCACATACGTCTAGGTGGATAGATTCTTTTGCAAGCGTTGAGTTGAACTCAAATGTGTTGCCGCAAGAACAAGTTGCAGAAACTGCTTTGTATTCTGGGTGGATACCAGTTTTCATGGGATAACCTCAAGTAGGCCGTGTCGCTATACGATTCTAAGCCGCACACCACACGTAGTTAAAAAATAAATAAAGATACCGCTGCATCACTCAATCGCGATAAAGCCATACCTATAAGGCGCAGTATAGTAATGAATCTGTGAGGTAGGATCAACTGATTTGATACATTTTTCACCAATAGTGTCTTTATTTCTTTTGTCGCAAAGATGATGGTGATGAATATTTGAGGAGGCGAGTCGTCTTCATGGGGCGACTTAGCCTTCTCTTGCAAACTGTTTCTCGAATTTAGCCGCCTTATCCTTTAGACTGTTCGCTCTCGTCAACTCAGCAAAGCCGTCCCTTTATGCGTCCAATGATTGCCCGTGTGGCGCTGCCTGTCCCACTCGACAAGCAGTTTGATTACAAGATTCCCAACCACCTATTTCCGATTATTGGTGGTCGAGTCTCTGTGCCTTTTGGACGGCAAACCTTAACTGGGATTGTGACGGCTCTGGTTAACGAATCTGAATTCGAGCTAGACAAGCTCAAGCCCATTAAAGCTTTGTTAGACAATCAACCCGTTTGGCCTGAATCGGTCTACACACTCTTGGTATGGTGCAGTCAGTTTTACCAATACCCACTAGGGGAAACCTTAGCCAATGCTCTGCCAAGCGCCTTACGAAAAGGCAAAGCGGCCGACTTTGCGACGCTTGTCGAATGGCAGCTGACGCCATCAGGTCGAGATCAACTGATGCAAGGCTTTGGTCGTGCTGTCAAGCAAGCCAAAGTGATGCACATGCTTGAGCACGGCCCGGTTTCTCATCAAGAATTCATTGATGAAGAGGTAGGCAGCGCGGTACTTAAGACGCTGGAAGAAAAAGGCTGGATTGAATCGGTAGAGAAAAAGCCAAAACGCCATGCATGGCCTGTCGAACTCGAAAACGACCAAGACAAACCAAAACTCAATGCAGAGCAAGCCATCGCGATTGCGACCGTCAATAGCCAAACCGACTTTGGTTGCTTCTTGTTAGAAGGTGTCACAGGATCAGGTAAGACTGAGGTCTACTTAAACATGATCAAACCGATCCTTGACCAAGGCAAACAAGCGTTAGTTTTGGTTCCTGAGATTGGCCTAACCCCACAGACCATTAACCGCTTTAAGCGACGCTTTAATGTGCCGGTAGAGGTTATCCACTCGGGATTAAACGACTCCGAGCGATTGAATGCTTGGCTATCAGCACGAGATCTGATTGCTGGCATCGTCATTGGTACCCGTTCAGCGCTATTCACCCCCTTTGCTGATTTAGGCATTATCATTGTTGATGAAGAACATGACGCTTCTTATAAACAGCAAGATAGCCTGCGCTACCACGCTCGTGATGTCGCGATCATGCGTGCTCATAAGGCGCAAATCCCTGTCGTTCTTGGTTCAGCAACCCCCGCTTTTGAAACGCTGCACAATGCTCAAATCGGTAAATACAGTTACCTAACCCTCACCTCACGCGCAGGGGTCGCTTTGCCGACCACCAATAAAGTGTTGGATGTGAAGGGGGAATACCTGGAAAGTGGTTTATCTGCATCACTCATTGCAGGAATGCAAAGACACCTCAAAGCAGGCAACCAAGTGATGCTGTTTCTCAATCGACGAGGGTTTTCTCCGGCATTGATGTGTCATGATTGCGGTTGGACCGCCGAATGTAAACGCTGTGACGCTTACTACACCTATCACCAATACAGTAATGAAATGCGCTGCCACCATTGCGGCTCACAGCAACATATCGTGCACCATTGCCAAAGCTGTGGTTCACAGAACTTGGTGACAGTCGGTGTCGGTACCGAGCAACTGGAAGCTCAACTAGGTCAGTTATTTCCTGAATACAAAACCGTTCGTATTGACCGAGACAGCACCCGCCGTAAGGGCAGCCTAGAGAGCGCGCTAGAGTCTATTCGTCAGGGGAAATA
Source organism: Vibrio minamisatsumaniensis (assembly GCF_050337445.1). Taxonomy (NCBI): domain Bacteria; kingdom Pseudomonadati; phylum Pseudomonadota; class Gammaproteobacteria; order Vibrionales; family Vibrionaceae; genus Vibrio; species Vibrio minamisatsumaniensis. Next base: position 67,708 of record NZ_JAKJSY010000015.1, read on the forward strand.
CCAAATACTTATCGGTACACAGATGCTGGCTAAAGGCCACCACTTCCCTGACGTGACACTTGTGGCATTATTGGATGTTGATGCTTCTTTATATAGCAGTGATTTCCGCGCTTCAGAAAGATTGGCTCAATTATTCACTCAAGTTGCCGGTCGAGCAGGGCGTGCTAGTAAACCGGGTGAGGTAATCTTACAAACTCACCACCCAGAACACGGCTTGTTACAAGCGCTTCTTCACAAAGACTATAACCACTTTGCTCAAACAGCACTGGCGGAACGCAAACAGGCGATGTTACCGCCTTATACTTTTATGACTCTGTTTAGAGCAGAAGCGAATGACACGCACTTGGTGGAAGAGTTCTTACGTCAGGTACGTCACACATTGGAATCGCACCCTTTGTTTGACGACTATTGTATGGTGCTCGGTCCAACGCCAGCGCCATTAGCCAAACGAGCAGGTAAATCTCGCTGGCAGTTAATATTGCAAACACAAACGCGCTCGCTTATGCAGAAGCTATTAATGAGTGCAAAACCTGCGATTAATCTATTACCCGCTGCAAAAAAAGTGCGTTGGTCGCTCGATATTGAACCGCAAGATTTAAGCTAAACCCATCATGGTTAAAATTAATGGTGGGTTTATTCAAAAATATTTCATCTTTTTCATGACCCACCTCACACCAGTCGTGTGATTTTTGTTAATCTAACCGTAACTTTACTCGGATGAAACAAATAAAATATTGTCATGAAAAAAGGGTTAGCAACACTTTCATGATATTTGTTCAATCACACTTATTATTCGTGCCTTAGACAATTAGGCAGCAAAGGAACTTAAAAGAGGGTTTAATTTATGGCGACAATGAAGGATGTTGCCCAGTTAGCAGGCGTCTCAACAGCCACGGTATCACGTGCATTGATGAATCCTGAGAAGGTCTCCGTGTCTACTCGTAAACGAGTCGAGACAGCAGTGCTTGAAGCTGGATACTCCCCCAACACATTAGCTAGAAACTTACGTCGCAACGAATCAAAAACCATCATCACTATCGTTCCTGATATCTGTGACCCTTATTTCGCCGAGATCATTCGTGGTATTGAAGATGCCGCAGTAGAAAATGACTACCTTGTTCTGCTTGGTGATAGCGGCCAACAAAAAAAGCGCGAATCCTCATTTGTTAACTTAGTCTTTACCAAGCAAGCCGATGGTATGTTATTACTTGGCACTGATCACCCATTTGATGTCAGTAAGTCTGAACAAAAAAACTTACCCCCGATGGTAATGGCGTGTGAATTCGCCCCTGAACTTGAACTCCCCACCGTGCACATCGATAACCTAACGTCTGCATTTGAAGCCGTAAACTACCTCGCTCAGCTCGGTCATAAACGTATTGCTCAAATCTCTGGACCAGTATCGGCAACGCTATGCAAATTCCGTCAACAAGGTTACCAACAGGCACTGCGTCGAGCTGGGATATCAATGAACCCAGCATACAGCACCATTGGTGACTTTTCCTTTGACGCTGGCGCTCAAGCGGTTCGTCATTTACTGGCACTGCCAGAGCAACCCACCGCCATTTTCTGTCACAACGATGCGATGGCGATCGGGGCCATTCAAGAAGCAAAAAGGTTAGGTTTACGTGTTCCTCAAGACCTCTCCATTGTTGGCTTCGATGACATCCAATTTGCTCAATACTGCGATCCACCGTTAACCACGATTTCTCAACCTCGTTATGAAATTGGACGCCAAGCGATGTTAATGATGTTGGATCTACTGAAAGGCAATGATGTACAAGCTGGTTCTCGTCTACTTGAAGCAAAATTGGTCGTTCGAGGCACGACGGCACCACCACGACTATAAGCTTTCGAAATACCGATATCAGTCTGCAGCACATTTTAATATGTCGCTTCGATTTCTAGACTATTATCCTCATGCGATCTGGATTACCATGAGAGCAGAATCATCAACTATTGAATTGTCTTGTGGCTAAGAAAGATTATGTAACGCGTGGTCGTGGCACAAAAAAAACGACTAAAAAACAAGCTCCTCGCCGTAAACCTTGGCGCAGTGGCCTTTTAGCGATCCTCCTTGTCGGTGGTTTTGTTTATGGGCTTTACTTACTGAGTAATGATCCTGAGCCGCCAGCACCGGTTCCAGTCGTAAGTAAACCAACACCGAAGCCAAAACCAACGAAAGTGATCCCCCCACCTCCTGAAGAGAAGTGGGACTACGTTGAAACATTGCCAAGCCGTGAGATTAAAGTACAAGCCAAAGAACAAACGGTCTCCAAGTTCCCTTACGTCATGCAGTGTGGGGCTTACAAAACCTCAGCACAAGCCGAAGCTCGTAAATTGGATATTGCCTTCCAAGGCCTCTCGAGTGAAATCCGTAAAAAAGAAGGGAGCAGTTGGTATCGTGTGGTTCTAGGACCATACAAGTTTAAGCGCGACGCAGAGCGAGCTCGTCATAAGCTGCAACGAGCAAAAATCGAACCTTGTGCAATTTGGAAGGATACCGATTAGCGACAGCGGCAATAACGCCGTTACATCTGCCATCGCCATACAACACCAAAAACCTCCTATTGTGGAGGTTTTCTTTTGTTCCCCCGCTTTAAACCCAATATCTTGACGACTTCCGTCGATAAGTTGCGCGACATCACTCGTGGTTCCTTGAATTATCCAACTATCATCCTCATATACTTTTCATACCCAAAGATAAGAATATTAAGAGGCCCTACTCGTGACTACCATAGTATCTGTACGTCGTAATAATAAAGTCGTCATCGCGGGTGATGGACAAGTATCTCTAGGCAATACTGTAATGAAGGGCAATGCCCGTAAAGTACGTCGCCTATACAACAACAAAGTACTGGCAGGTTTCGCTGGCGGTACGGCTGATGCTTTCACGCTATTCGAAAAATTTGAAAGCAAACTGCAAATGCACCAAGGCCACCTAACCAAAGCTGCCGTTGAGCTAGCGAAGGATTGGCGTAGCGATCGCGCGCTCCGTAAATTAGAAGCCTTGCTGGCGGTTGCGGATGAAACTGCGTCACTGATCATTACAGGTAACGGCGATGTTGTTCAGCCTGAAAATGACCTGATTGCGATCGGTTCGGGCGGCAACTTCGCTCAAGCTGCAGCGACTGCACTATTAGAAAATACAGATTTAGATGCGCGTGAAATCGCAGAAAAATCGCTGAATATTGCTGGCGATATCTGTGTATTCACCAACCATCACCACACTGTTGAAGAACTAGAAAGCACCGTTGAGCTGCCAAAGCCAGAGTAACGAACGCTTCCATCAACAACCTTGTATTCAACCGTGATTAAAGAATTAAGGAAAAACCATGTCTGAAATGACTCCTCGCGAAATTGTTCACGAACTCAATCGCCACATTATCGGCCAAGACAACGCTAAGCGTTCCGTGGCTATCGCTCTGCGTAACCGCTGGCGTCGTATGCAGCTTGAAGAAAGCTTGCGTGTTGAAGTATCACCAAAGAACATCCTAATGATTGGTCCAACGGGTGTTGGTAAAACTGAAATTGCTCGCCGTCTAGCGAAACTAGCCAACGCGCCTTTCATCAAGGTAGAGGCGACTAAGTTCACCGAAGTGGGTTATGTTGGTAAAGAAGTGGAAACCATCATCCGTGATCTAACGGACGTTGCCATCAAGATGACGCACCAACAAGCGATGGAAAAAGTACAGTACCGCGCGGAAGAACAAGCTGAAGAACGTATTCTAGATGCCCTTCTACCGCCAGCACGTGATGCTTGGGGTCAGAACGAGCAATCAACTGAAGACACCACTTCTTCCAACACTCGCCAGATTTTCCGTAAGAAACTGCGTGAAGGTAACCTCGACGATAAAGAGATTGAAGTTGATGTCGCTGCACCGCAAATGGGCATTGAAATCATGTCACCTCCTGGCATGGAAGAGATGACGAACCAACTGCAAGGCATGTTCCAAAACCTAGCTGGCGACACCAAGAAAAAGCGCAAGATGAAAATCAAAGACGCATTCAAGGCACTGACAGAAGAAGAAGCTTCAAAGCTTGTCAATCAAGAAGAGTTAAAAGAGAGCGCAATCTTCAACGCTGAAAATAACGGCATCGTATTCATCGATGAGATCGACAAAATCTGTAAGCGTGGCGATAGCTCAGGCCCAGATGTCTCTCGTGAAGGCGTTCAACGTGACCTACTGCCTCTTATTGAAGGCAGTACAGTATCCACAAAGCACGGTATGGTGAAAACGGACCACATCTTGTTCATCACATCAGGCGCATTTCAAGTGGCTAAACCCTCTGATCTGATCCCTGAACTACAAGGTCGTCTGCCTATTCGTGTAGAACTTGAAGCCCTGTCAGCGAATGACTTTAAACGCATTCTGACTGAACCCAAAGCCTCTCTAACAGAGCAATACATTGCCCTAATGAAAACAGAAGATGTCAACATCGAGTTCACTGAAGATGGCATCAACCAAATTGCTGACGCAGCATGGCGCGTGAACGAAACCACTGAAAACATTGGTGCCCGTCGTCTACACACAGTAATGGAGCGTCTGATGGATGAGATTTCATTCAACGCAACAGACAAAGCTGGCAGCAAACTCGTGATTGATGAAGCTTACGTAACATCGAAACTTGGCGAATTCGTAGAAGACGAAGACCTAAGCCGCTTCATTCTGTAGCACACGAAATACCAACTTAATTGCTCTATCTCAAAGAAAGAGCAGCTAATCGGTGAATTCAAGGCCCACTTTCGAGTGGGCTTTTTATTACTCGAAAAATGGGCGTATACTCCAATCACAGCATGAAATGAATACTTACAAAGAAATTGACCTAAGATGAAACAATCTCTACTGATTTGGCTTGATGCCGCACGACCGAAAACACTGCCTCTCGCACTTGTCTCTATTCTTACAGGAAGTAGTTTAGCGTTCGCCAGCGATCAGTTTTCTTTATCAATAGCACTACTGGCCTTGTTAACCGCGACGCTATTACAGATATTATCGAACCTAGCCAATGATTATGGTGATGCGGTTAAGGGGACAGACAACGACAAGCGCCTTGGGCCGACACGTGCGATGCAATCTGGCGTGGTGACCGCAAAAACCATGAAGCAAGCAATCGTGATCAACATCGCCTTGACCATAATTGTAGGCCTAATCCTGATTTTCTATGCGTTAAACTCCATTGAAAGTATCTTATCTTTCATCGCATTAGGCGTATTAGCGATCGTTGCCGCTATCGCTTACACCGTCGGCAATAGGCCTTATGGGTATATTGGACTTGGCGATCTCTCTGTCTTTATTTTCTTTGGCTTATTAGGGGTTTCCGGCACGTATTTTTTATATACCGGCCATGTTGAACCCAGTCTGTTTTTACCCGCGCTCGGTTGTGGATTGATGGCCGTTGCAGTGCTCAATATCAACAACATGCGTGACATCGAAAACGACAGCGAGTGTGGTAAGCGTACGATGGCAGTTCGATTAGGCCAGCGCAAAGCCAAACACTACCATTTCGCACTGCTTGGTTTTGCCCTTGTGTCTTTTGCTCTTTACCTACTGATTCAAGAAAAACCGATCTGGATTAGCCTACCGTTTTTACTCAGTGCGGTTATTGTCTACAAGCATGGTAAGGCTGTTTGGAAAACAGAGGAGCCCGCACAGATCGCGCCAATGATGCCTGCTATTGTCAAATGCTCACTGGCCACTAACCTATTGTTTGCAGGGGTTGTTGTAGCTCAAACTCTATTGAGTTAGTGGCGACTAATCATTGCAAAGGGATCCAACGCCGATATACTCAAAGTAAGCTCATTGTTCAAAAGGTACGCTAATGGAATACAACACTTCAGCACTGTGCGACATCTATTTAGATCAAGTCGATGTCGTGGAGCCAATGTTCAGCAACTTCGGTGGACGAGCATCTTTCGCCGGGCAGATAACGACATTAAAGTGTTTTGAAGATAACGCTTTGATTCGCTCCGTATTAGAACAAGATGGCTTGGGACGAGTGCTGTTAATTGATGGCGGCGGCTCATTACGTAAAGCGCTGATCGATGCTGAGATTGCCCTACTTGCCGAAGACAATGAGTGGGAAGGTATTGTGGTTTACGGCTGCGTTCGTGAAGTCGATGATCTTGAAGACATGAACCTAGGTATCCAAGCCTTGGCTTCTATCCCTGTCGGTGCTGGACAAGAAAATATTGGCGAGGTTGACGTACCAGTCAACTTTGGCAGCGTAACCTTCTTACCTGAAGATTACCTCTACGCCGACAACACCGGCATCATTCTTTCGGCCGAGCCTTTAGATGTAGAACTTGATCTGGATGTTGAAGAAGAGATCGAGTAACTCACTCAATCAATCACCAAGGACAAGAACACAAACAAAAACGCCCGCTACTCAGTAGCGGGCGTTTTTGTTAAATCCGAAGAGCCAATTACTCTACGTCATCCATTTTACCAAGAAGGTTACGGATACGATCTTGCCATGCCGAGTGCTCTTCCTGCATTTGCTGAGTTTTTTGCTCTAGCTCGTAACGGCTTGCTTTAAGCTCACCGGCTTCTGTTGCTAGTGCTTGTTTCTCTTCTTTAAGCTCTTCGACTTCCATTTGAAGAAGTGCAATAGTATCTACTGCTGTTTGAATTTTTGCTTCTAGCTGCTCTAGTACTTCAAAAGACATTCTGGCCTACCTTTAAGTTATCCGTTTGATGGTGGAAGTTCACTCCACTTATTCCCCATTCTACTCAGCAGCGCAAGGATAAACACTTAATATATTCGATATTTTGCACTATTCGATGAAAAAAACAGCGTATTTTACCGAATATTGACGTGGGCTATCACCGACACAACGACAGGCTGAGTATTTTGAAGCTAATTCACGGTTTTCCAATACAAATTGATCAAGAGCAATCCTCAAAAAACAAAAAGGCAAACGTTTACTTTTGGATATGGTAAAATTCGCCGCGAGATTTCTATCCCCCCCCTCTTTTTTTTAATTTTGGAGCCCGCATGAAACGCGATTTAGCAATGTCATTCTCTCGTGTCACAGAAGGTGCCGCATTAGCTGGTTATAAGTGGCTTGGCCGTGGTGATAAAAACGCTGCCGATGGCGCTGCTGTAGAAGTCATGCGTAGCCTACTTAACAAAACCGAAATCAGCGGTGAGATTGTTATTGGCGAAGGTGAAATAGATGACGCCCCTATGCTGTACATCGGCGAGAATGTCGGTATTGGTGGTGATGCAGTCGATATCGCCGTTGACCCAATTGAAGGAACACGCATGACAGCAATGGGCCAATCGAATGCATTGGCTGTATTAGCGGCTGGTGAAAAAGGTAGCTTCCTTAAAGCGCCTGACATGTACATGGAAAAACTGGTGGTTGGCCCTGGCGCAAAAGGGGCGATTGACCTAGAACTGCCACTCACAAAAAACCTAGAAAACATCGCCAAAGCTTTGGGGAAAACACTTGATACTCTGGTTGTAACAACACTTGCTAAGCCACGTCATGATCAAGTGATTGCTGACATGCAAGCGATGGGCGTACGTGTATTCGCAGTGCCAGACGGTGATGTTGCCGCTTCAATCCTAACCTGCATGCCAGACAGCGAAGTGGATGTCATGTACTGCATCGGCGGCGCACCTGAAGGGGTAGTTTCTGCGGCTGTGATTCGCGCACTCGACGGCGACATGCACGCCCGCCTTCTTCCTCGTCATGAAGTAAAAGGCGATACAGAAGATAACCGTAAACACGGTGAGCTTGAACTCGAGCGTTGTACTGAAATGGGCGTAACGGCGGGTATTGTGTTGAAGATGGAAGACATGGCTCGCAGCGATAACGTTGTATTCTCGGCAACAGGCATCACCAAAGGTGACTTGCTAGAAGGCATTACTCGTCAAGGCAATATTGCAACGACTGAAACGCTACTTATCCGTGGTCGCTGTCGTACCATTCGTCGCATCAAGTCTATCCACTACCTAGAGCGTAAAGATCCTGAAGTTGTAGGCCATATCCTGTAAACCTATACTAGATTCAACAGAATACGCAAAGGCTGATACTTGGTATCAGCCTTTTGTTTTATTACCCTAAAAGCATCGCACCATTCACTGTCGATGCCGTAAGCGGAGTTAACATAGTAAATAGTTTGCTTTATAAACACCTTACCCCATAATAGTAAGGTTCATAAGGTAGGGATAATATGAAAACAAGCGACAAAATCTTACAAACCATTAAACGTAAAGGCGCGGTAACCGCAAAGCAACTGTCAGAAGAATTTGGCATAACTACAATGGGAGCTAGGCAGCACCTACAAAGTTTGGAAGATGACGGTATTCTTGCGTTTCATGACGTCAAAGTAAAAGTAGGTCGCCCAACTCGCCATTGGTCACTGACTCAGCAAGGTAATAGCCTGTTTTCAGACCGACATGGCGTCCTCACCATTCAAGTGATTGATGCTGTAGAAAGCCTATTCGGTAAAGAAGGCTTGGCTAAAGTGACCGCTGAGCGTGAACAACATACGTTCAAGCAGTATCAAACCGCCCTATCTGGCTGTAATAATCTGTACAGTAAGCTTGAAAAACTCACTCAGCTTCGCGAAGAAGAAGGTTACATGGCAGAGCTTCAAGCACATGACGATCACTACATCTTGATTGAAAACCACTGCCCTATCTGTAAAGCGGCAACTCGTTGTCCTAGCTTATGCCAGTCAGAACTCAATGTTTTTCAAAAATTGCTCGTAGGCGAGTGTCATGTAAGTCGCACTGAACATATTATTGCTGGAGAGAGACGCTGTACCTACACTTTAACGCCAGTCCTCTAACCGTACATTATTCAACGTGTCTCAAAATTAAGAAAACGCAAAGCGTTCAACATTCACACCACTTTCTCTCTTAAGCTTAAACAATACAACACAGATTTAAGCGAAGGGAAGAATGATGCGACCTCCCCACCCAGATCAAAAACTGCCTCCTTTTGATGAACTCGTCCAACTCGCAAAAAGCAACCCGACTGCGTTCAATCAATTCAAACACAAGATGTGTGAACAAATGATTTGCTCAGCATCAGAGACCATGCAAGACAGGCTTCGCGCTCAACAAAGTCATATCGATTTAGTGGTTAGCCGTTGTAAAAACCCACACCACACCAATGTCGTGCTCATGCAAGAGTTGCGCTGTCAGGTCTGTAAATTCCAAGCGGCTCTCAAAGGTCATTGCGGTTTTGAAGAACCTGAACCTAAAAATGTGGTGCCTTTTAAGCCGAATACCGAACCCAAAATGTACTAAAAGTCGAAATAAGTTAAAAACAAAAACGCCTTAAAAGAAAAGGGAGACAATGCTCCCTTTTCACTTATCTACCATTCCGCTTTTAAACGGGAGCCTCACCGTAATTATTGCGGCCCTCTGTGCCTTTCAACAAGCCACACTCAATCAAAATCCATAAGCCACACACGAGTGCCGCAACCGTCGCTACCATATTCATTGGCGATACCGAGTCGGTTGTGGTCGCAGCCATTGGCGAAGCTAAACGACCCAGTACTAGAGGCACATTCAACAGCAACCAGTAGTTTGACTTATTACGATCATGCCAACGCTTAGCGGTCACGGCAAGGTCTGGGACCGCAAGCAAGATTAAGAAGGTTGGTAGTAGGATATAAGAATAAGCTGGGAACAAAACAGAAATACCGGAAGCAAAGCCAGTGATCGCTATGTAATAGAAAATATTCCAAATCCAATAAGTCTTACGACCAATTCTCCCTCTGAAAGAGAGCAGTAAATCTTTCATCGACATCTTAAATACTCAAATTTGTACGCCGCTAAAAGTCAGCAGCAATGGTTAGTTGATTACTTTTTGAAAGCACGCTTTGTCCATATCACGAATGTTCACCGTTAAACTTCTCACATGGCTAGCTTGCTCTTGTAAGGTTATCATCAATGCACGTGACAATTCTCGCTTTTGCTCTTCCGTTCGTCCCGAAAGTAGCTCAAAGCTGATATGAATAAAGTCTACACTATCTTCCTCCTCACCGACCAACCAATTATGACAACGCAATGAACGCGACTTAATCGATGGGATATCAAACAAGCCACAAGTGAGTGCAACTTGATGGAGGTCTTCCAGTAAACCTTGAATATTCACTCGCTCATCCACTGAGTTGGAGTACTCCAGAACTAAATTCGGCATGGTTACTTCCTGTTATTAATGCAATCGTTTGTCCCTTAATAGCAACTAACGATGAAAAATCCGAGAAGTTCGCTATTATTCTGTCTGTCGGATCACTGATATATGCTCAAAATCTACTCTGACCAATGAGTAAGATCCAAGAAAGTCATGACCACAGTCATGATCTGTTGGTATTAATCTGTTATATTATTTCGTAATAAAGTTTACTTTTTTACATTCGATTTATTTAAATACTTTGGAGATATCCTTATGCGTCATCCTGTAGTTATGGGTAACTGGAAACTAAACGGCAGCAAAGAAATGGTTGTTGAACTACTAAACGGTCTTAACGCTGAACTTGAAGGCGTAACAGGCGTAGACGTAGCAGTTGCTCCACCAGCACTTTTTGTTGATCTTGCGGAACGCACACTGACTGAAGCGGGCAGCGCGATCATTCTAGGTGCTCAAAACTCTGACCTAAACAACAGCGGTGCTTTCACTGGCGACATGTCTCCAGCTATGCTTAAAGAGTTCGGCGCTTCTCACATCATCATCGGTCACTCTGAGCGTCGTGAATACCACAACGAATCAGACGAGTTCGTCGCTAAGAAATTCGCTTTCCTAAAAGAAAACGGTCTTACTCCTGTTCTTTGTATCGGTGAATCTGAAGCTCAAAACGAAGCAGGCGAAACGGTTGCAGTATGTGCTCGTCAACTTGACGCAGTTATCAACACTCAAGGTGTTGAAGCTCTTGAAGGCGCTATCATCGCTTATGAACCAATCTGGGCTATCGGTACTGGTAAAGCAGCGACAGCTGAAGATGCACAACGCATCCACGCTCAAATCCGTGCACACATCGCAGAGAAATCTGAAGAAGTTGCTAAGAAAGTTGTTATCCAATACGGCGGTTCTGTTAAGCCAGAAAACGCAGCAGCTTACTTCGCACAACCAGACATCGACGGTGCTCTAGTTGGCGGCGCAGCTCTAGACGCGAAAAGCTTCGCAGCTATCGCTAAAGCAGCGGCTGAAGCAAAAGCTTAATGTAAACGTCACCGTTTAGATTAGATGAAAGGTCAACTTAGGTTGGCCTTTTTTATTATCTGTCATTCCTGAAACCTCAGACGACAGGCACAAAAAAACCGCTGAACAATCAGCGGTTTTTAAATACTTTTAAGCAAATGCTAAGCGTGGCTTAGAACAACTCTTCTGCAACGCGGAACAGCTCAGAACGGTCTGGGTTCTGCATGTTCTCGATACAATCGATGATGTCGTGGTGAACCAGTTCTTCTTTCTCGATACCAACACAACGACCACCGTGACCTTCTTGAAGAAGGTGAACAGCGTAGTTACCCATGCGAGAAGCCAGTACACGGTCAAATGCAGTAGGACGACCACCACGTTGGATGTGACCAAGAACCGTTGCACGCGTTTCACGACCCGTTGAAGATTCGATCTCTTTAGCCAGTTCGTTAGCATCCATCATTAGCTCAGTTAGAGCGATGATTGCGTGCTTCTTACCTTTCGCAATACCATCTTGGATATTGTTGATAAGCTGTTCTTTATCTAGGCCAGTCTCTGGAGTAATGATGTACTCACAACCACCCGCGATTGCTGACATAAGCGTAAGGTCACCACAGTGACGGCCCATGATTTCAACAATCGAAATACGTTGGTGAGAAGAAGACGTGTCACGTAGACGGTCGATTGAATCAATAACAGTATTAAGCGCTGTTAGGTAACCGATTGTGTAGTCAGTGCCCGCGATATCGTTATCGATTGTGCCTGGAAGACCGATACATGGGTAACCCATCTCAGTCAGCTTCTTAGCCCCCATGTAAGAACCGTCACCACCGATAACAACCAGTGCTTCGATACCGTGCTTCTTAAGGTTCTCGATGCCTTTCTCACGAACGGCAACATCTTTAAACTCAGGGAAACGTGCCGAACCTAAGAAAGTACCGCCACGGTTGATCACGTCAGATACACTTGAACGGTCAAGCTTTTCGATACGATCTTCAACAAGGCCTTGGTAGCCATCGTAAATGCCGTAAACTTCAATGCCAACGGATAGTGCTGTACGAACTACACCGCGAACTGCTGCGTTCATGCCTGGAGCGTCACCACCACTGGTCAAAACACCGATCTTCTTAATCATGCTCACCCTCGATTTTTGGGAATCTATTATTCAATTCTTATTATTGCTGATTGTATATCAACAAGATTTTAAATCTATATTTGTGCGTTATGTTACATTTCCTCAACAGGAATAGCACTCAAATCGCGTGAAATTATGTAACATTTCTACTTCTGTAAGAGTATTACAGTTTTACTCAATAACTTTGTTGATTCATATCAGAATCAACATTAATTGTTATATGGTGTTTTTCTCACCAACGAATGGGGTTTCGTTACTCACTCTAGTTGAAAAGCACCCGACTTGCCATTTACGAACACCTTTTGAAAATCATTACCATGAATGCAATTTCTGCTGTTTCTCTGGTCCAAATACAACCGAATACGGATCTTGATGAATTAATACATCAGCATCCGGAAAAACCGAGATAAGCTTAGCTTCTACTTCGTCAGAAATACGGTGTGCTTCAATCAAAGGGATATGGTCCTCAAGCTCTAGATGCAATTGAATGAATCGAATCGGCCCCGAACGGCGCGTCCGTAATTGATGGACACCCAACACGCCTTCCACCCTCAACGCCGTCGCCTTGATCTGTTTAAGCTCTTCATCAGGTAGTTTTCTATCTAACAGTGATTGGATCGCTTCCATCGCCATTTGGTAAGCGCTGTAAAGAATGTAGATACCGATACCAATCGCAAACACCGAGTCCGCTTGACCAATGCCAAACCAGCTCAGTGCTAACGCAAGCATAATCGCCGCATTCATATAAAGGTCTGATTGATAATGAAGTGAGTCGGCTGCGATCGCTTGGCTGCCCGTTTTTTTCACGACATACTTTTGAAACCGAACCAGACCAAAAGTCATTACAATTGCGAAGACGCTGACGTAGATACCAATTTCAGGAGAGTTCAACTCGTGGGGTCTAAAGAAGCGTTCAATACCATTAAGAATAAGAAAACAAGCGGAGCCAGAAATAAACATGGCTTGTGCTAATGCGGCGAGAGACTCCGCCTTACCATGGCCAAAGGTATGTTCTTTATCGGCCGGCTGTAGAGAGTAACGAACGACCACAAGATTAACCACCGACGCGGCAATATCCAACAATGAGTCAACCACAGAAGCGAGTAAGCTGACGGAACCGGTCACCCACCAAGCTGCAACCTTCACAACCAATAATATAGAGGCGATGATGGTGGCAGCCCAAGCGGCGAGCGTAACTAAACGTGCGTATTCTTGTTTCATAAACTGACTATAAAGTGACTGATATTACGAAGTATAACTTGCAAATACCCAATTGAATATGACGGCCATGATGTAATACATTCATTTTTCAGGATCAAAAAAAGCAGCACACGGCCGCTTATTTTTGAGACTGTCATTCAGTCAGTTTTGTATCGCATGAATTATTTCTTTTTGTTCATGCGCTTTTCCATTTTATCAGTACACTGAGTCATGCGTTCTTGTTGGATTTCTTTCAGTTGCGTTTTTTGCTCAGCGGTTAGTACGCTCATCATTTGATGTTGCTTCTTAAGCATGGCGACGCGACGCTCAGTTTGCTTTTTAACCATTTGGCTTGCAAGGTCGTTTGCTGCAGCCTCATCAAAGTTGTCAGCCAAAACCAATGCTTGAACTTTTTCATGATGAGCTTTCATTTGCGCCATTTTTCCAGCTCTGTTTTCACCGCGCTGTGCTTTCATCTCGGCACGATTAGCCTCACGCATCTCTTTTAACTGGTCTTTTTGAGCATCAGTCAAGTCTAGTTGGCGCATCATTTTCTTATCGAAATCACCACACTTACTGTGCATACCATGCATACCTTTATGGTCACCTTTATCGCCACCGCCGTATGCATACGCACTTGCTGTGCCTAACATCAGTGGAAGTGCCGCAGCGACTAGTACAAGTTTCTTCGTCATTTTCATAATCTTTGCCTCAATTCAGTATAATCATTCATGTGTTGCGTTTTTCTCAGCGCGTAGATATAGATTAGTCTTTCTCTCGTAAAGTGACGTTTAGAAAGCGTAAAGAATCGTAAAGAGTGCAAGCTGACGAATAATTAGCAGTATTATTAACACGTAAATAACCGATTAAGGCTTCCCTATGGCAAACATTCTTCTGATTGATGACGACACAGAATTAACCAGCTTACTTAACGATATTCTGAGCTTTGAGGGCTTCACTGTTTTTGAAGCTAATGACGGCTATGCCGGACTCGAAGCCATTAATAATAAGATTGATCTGATTCTGTTGGATGTGATGATGCCGCGCCTCAATGGCATGGAGACACTAAAGAAACTGAGAGAAAACTGGGAAACGCCAGTGCTGATGCTGACCGCAAAAGGCGAAGAGATCGACCGTGTCATAGGGCTTGAGTTGGGTGCAGATGATTACTTACCAAAACCGTTCAGCGACCGTGAACTGCTCGCGCGCATTCGAGCTATCTTGCGCAGAACGCAGAACAACGCTACACCCAAATCGAACAACGACACCATCCAATACCAAGACATCGAGGTCTTTCCGGGGAAACAAGAGGCTTACTGTAACGGTCAAATCATTGATCTCACCACGACTGAATTTGCCTTGCTGAGCCACCTAATCCAAAACCCGGGGCAAGTGATCACGAAAGAGGTATTAAGCTTAGATGTGTTAGGCAAACGACTGGCAGCATTTGACCGCGCGATTGATATGCATATCTCTAATCTGAGAAAAAAAATTCCAGCACGAAGTGACGGTAAATCTCGTATCAAAACCTTACGTGGCCGCGGCTATTTATTGGTGGAGGAGGATTAATGCGTATCCCCAAAATCACCAGCTTATACGGACGTATCTTTGCCATCTTTTGGTTCACTATGTTACTGGTGCTTATATCGGTACTGTCATTGCCACATTTAGACCCAAGAGTCGCTCGCAGTGTCCCTACCGATCATCTCAATAAATTAGAACGCATCGCTAAGGGTGCAGAAAATCGCTACGCAAGGGAGCCAAACCTGGGCAAGATTATCTTCCAGCTCGAAATGCATCAGAACCACAAAGACTCTCGCCCACGTATCTACTTAACGGACCGAGAAGGTAATGTTCTGACCTCGAAAAGACAGTCTGACTACAAGCAAAAAGCGATTCGTAACTTTGTTACCTTGATAGATAATCCAGAGGAACCAAAACAAAAGCTGTACGGACACTACATGATCGCGGGGCCTGTTCCAATCACACTCGCCGGTGAAGAGCTACTAATGTATGCTGGAATAAAGTGGAATCAGCCCCCACCGTTTTTACTGAGGCTGTTTGATAAACCGTTACAACTATTACTTGCCGTGATGCTGGCGAGCACCCCACTATTACTTTGGTTAGCTTGGGCACTAAGCCAACCCGCACGACGGTTAGAACTCGCAGCACAACGCGTTGCGAAAGGTCAGTTTGAGGTCGATCCTCTACTGGAAAAAGGCACTTCAGAGTTCAGACAAGCCGGTGAGAGTTTTAACCAAATGGTCGAAGCCGTGAATCAGATGATGTCAGGACAGCAACGTTTACTGTCTGATATATCCCATGAATTACGCTCTCCATTAACTCGACTACGCATGGCCAATGCACTAGCAATACGTAAGCAAGGCGACAGTCAAGAACTCGAACGTATCGATACTGAAGCACAACGTTTAGAGCAGATGATCAGTGAGCTTTTAACTTTATCTCGTATGCAAGTCGATAGTCATATCACTCGAGAAGTGCAACCCTTGTCGAGCTTATGGGAAGAGATCTTAAAAGACGCAGAGTTTGAAGCAGAACAAATGGGTAAGCAGCTAGTCTTCTCAGACATCCCAGATCGCTCTATTTCAGGCAACCCAAAGTTGTTAATGAGTGCGCTAGACAATATTACTCGCAATGCCATCTACTACGGTAAAGACCACGTGGATGTGCAATTCAGTGTTCAACAAGACCAGTTGACGATTTGTGTCAATGATAATGGGGATGGTGTGTCAGAGGATGAACTGGACTCTATCTTTAGACCTTTCTACCGTGTATCTACCGCTCGTGATCGTAACTCAGGCGGCACTGGGCTTGGCCTAACCATTACAGAAAGTGCGATTCGCCAACACAGCGGAACCATCGCGGCAAGCCATAGCCAGCTCGGTGGGTTACAGCTAAAGATCTGTCTACCGATCTTACCCGTGTAATAACCCGATATGACTTCCCAAAATAGAGAGTGTGGTCATTGTCCAAGTTAAAGCCACTCATCAATGGTCAATGAAGACCTCATTCTTACTGAACCGCGAGGTGGTAAACTGTACTCACTCAGCTTGCCACCGTATACTCAGACTATCTTTGATTATTCTTGTGAAACAACATGTTTGATATCGCTCTATACGAACCAGAAATTGCGCCCAATACGGGTAACATCATCCGCCTATCGGCTAATTGTGGCGCAAACCTACACCTAATTGAGCCACTTGGTTTTGATTTTGAAGAGAAGAAAGTGCGTCGTGCTGGTTTGGATTACCATGACCTTGCGCGAGTGCAACGCCACAAGAATCTAGACGCCTTCCTTGAGTACCTAGAGAATGAGCGTGAAGGTGACTTCCGCATCTTTGCTTGCACCACGAAAACGACAGGCCACCACGTTGATGCGACATTCCAGCCCGGTGATGTACTGATGTTTGGCCCTGAAACACGCGGCTTGCCTGCAGAGTTCATCGAAAGTATGCCAATGGAACAACGCATTCGTATTCCAATGATGCCAGATGCGCGTAGCCTAAATCTGTCTAACGCCGTTGCCATCATCGCGTTCGAAGCGTGGCGACAAATGGGCTTTGAAGGCGCGGTATAACCGAAAGCTCACTCGCTTCCATATCGGCACCCGCTGGCCATATCCAGCAAACGCAATAAATGGTCAGCAAACGCAATCAAAAAAAGCGCTTCCCCTTATCACAATCTGGCGAAGGATAAAGGTAAGCGCCTTTTCTGTTTTTCTCTATATTAAAGAGAGATGCAATTAATTTAAGCGGTTGCGATCATTGTCGTCGTCTTTCTTCTCAAACTCACCCTCAAAGGTGTTGCCATTGTTTGATTGGTCAGATGGGTCGCGATTAAATGGGTCTTGTCCAAATGGACTTTGACCAAATCCACCTTGACCTCCAGTATGGAAGCCGCCAGACATATTTTTAACCACCATTTTTTCCATCATTTTCTTCGCGAGCATCGCTCTTGGTGCTGGTAGTAATACCAACATCCCCATAGCGTCCGTCATAAACCCCGGAGTCAGCAGCAATACACCAGCAACCGCAAGCATCACACCTTCAATAATCTGCTGCGCTGGCATTTCACCTTGCTGTAGTCGACCTTGCACAGACATTAGTGTCTGAATACCTTGGCTACGCACAAGCGACGCACCCACAAAAGCCGTCATCAATACTAACGCAATCGTTGGCCACAATCCTAAGAAGCCACCAACTTGAATAAATAGCCCAATCTCAATGATGGGTACGAAGATAAAGAGTAATAATAAGATAGGAAACACACGCCCTCCTTTGTTGCATCCAGTGTACGCTTAAAGCCCTCATAATCTCAAATTTATCCTGTAAATAGACGTATTTATTGACCCGGAATAAGTTTGTTAAATATTGACGAAACAAAAACCAAAAAGGTGATCAAGTTACTTTTTTTATACGCTAAGTACAGTATTATGTGCCACATAAGTCAGGACGGATTTATCAGCCCAATATTCTAGCGAACGGAGTATTTGCACACAGAATAGGCTAATAACTTACTAAATACTCAGAATAATTCTCTAAGGATCCTGTTATGGCTACTCTATCAGAAGCTCACATTGATGCTCCACAAGCCACTCGTCTCGAAGAAGATCTTTTAGGTCAACGTCATGTTCCCGCTGATGCTTATTACGGCATCCACACTCTACGCGCAGTTGAAAACTTCAATATCTCAAATGTAACGATTTCAGACGTGCCTGAATTCGTTCGCGGCATGGTGATGACTAAGAAAGCGGCGGCTTTAGCAAACAAAGAGTTAGGTGTCATTCCAAGCGAAGTGGCTAAATACATCATCGAAGCTTGTGACCTCATTCTAGACACAGGTAAGTGCATGGATCAGTTCCCATCGGACGTTTTCCAAGGTGGCGCAGGTACTTCTGTAAACATGAACGCGAACGAAGTTGTTGCGAACGTGGCACTTGAACTTATGGGCAAAGAAAAAGGCCAATACGAGTTCATCAATCCAAATGACCATGTAAACCGTAGCCAATCAACAAACTGCGCTTACCCAACGGGTTTCCGCATCTCGGTTTACAACAGTGTTCGTAAACTGATTGACTCTATCGAATATCTAAAAGGAGCATTCGAACTTAAGAGCCAAGAATTCAACACGATTTTGAAGATGGGTCGTACTCAACTTCAAGACGCAGTTCCAATGACGGTAGGCCAAGAGTTCCACGCTTGGGCGGTAACCATCAATGAAGAAATCAAAAACCTAGAATATACGTCAAAACTGCTGCTTGAAGTAAACCTAGGCGCAACAGCTATCGGTACCGGTCTGAACGCAGCTCCGGGTTACCAAGGCCTAGCCGTTAAACACCTCGCAGAAGTAACCGGCCTAGAGTGTGTTGCGGCTGAAGATCTAATCGAAGCAACCTCTGACTGTGGCGCATACGTAATGACGCACGGTGCACTTAAACGTCTAGCGGTTAAACTGTCTAAAATCTGTAACGACTTACGCCTGCTTTCTTCTGGCCCACGTGCAGGCCTGAACGAGCTAAACCTACCGGAACTGCAAGCGGGTTCTTCAATCATGCCTGCTAAAGTAAACCCAGTAGTGCCAGAAGTCGTAAACCAAGTTTGCTTCAAAGTTCTAGGCAACGACAACACGGTTTCTTTCGCTGCAGAAGGCGGTCAACTGCAACTGAACGTAATGGAACCCGTTATTGCACAAAGCATGTTTGAGTCTCTAGACATCTTGACCAACGCTTGTGTGAACTTGCGCGACAAGTGTGTAGACGGCATTACGGTGAACAAAGAAGTATGTGAAGCACACGTATTTAACTCTATCGGAATCGTCACTTACCTCAATCCATACATTGGTCATCACGAAGGTGACATTGTTGGTAAGATCTGTGCAGAAACAGGTAAGAGTGTACGTGATGTGGTTCTAGAACGCGGTTTATTAACCGAAGAAGAGCTTGATGACATTTTCTCTGTTGAAAACTTGATGCACCCTCAATATAAAGCAAAACGCTACGAGTAAGTCTGTCGACAGGGCTCCAAACGGAGCCCTTTTTTAGACAACGACACAATTAACACCATTGTCCTTATGCGCTTCACTTAGCCGCCCTTTTGCTCCATTCAATCTGAACAATCGAACTATTATGTCAATATTCCATCGACGAATCTTCACATAATAAAATCTAAAATGAGGTATTACTTATGATTGCAGTAGAACTGTTTGTCGTCCTGCTCTTTATCTTTTTGGGGGCCAGAATTGGCGGTATCGGTATCGGTTTTGCCGGCGGTGCTGGCGTCATTGCCCTATCTCTTGTTTTGGGAGTGCCAACCAGCCAATCTTTCATTCCGGTTGATGTCATCTTGATCATCATGTCGGTCATTACTGCGATTGCGGCCATGCAAGTGGCTGGAGGTATGGATTGGTTAGTACAAATTGCGGAAAATTTTTTACGAAAACATCCTGAACGTATCACCTTTTATGCGCCAATGGTGACCTTTGTCATGACACTCATGGCAGGCACGGGTCACACCGCATTCTCAACACTTCCTGTCATCGCTGAAGTAGCAAAAGGCCAAGGCATTCGTCCTTCTCGTCCCCTTTCTATCGCAGTTGTTGCCTCTCAAATCGCTATCACAGCCTCACCGATTTCAGCCGCAGTTGTCGCTTTCGCAACGATGCTTGCCCCTTTTGGTGTCGATTACCTAACCCTGTTAATGATTTGCATCCCGACGACTTTCGTCGCTTGTATGGTTGGTGCGATTGTCGCGAACTACATGGGCAGTGAACTCAAAGATGATCCTATTTACCAAGAACGTCTAGAGAAAGGTTTGATCAAGCTTGCAACTGAAGAGAAACGTGAAATTCTACCAACAGCGAAGAAGGCGACCTACATCTTCCTAGCAGCGATCGGTTTTGTTGTCTGCTACGCGGCGGCCATCTCGAATTCTGTTGGCTTGATTGAAAACCCTGCGCTCGGTCGCAACGAAGCGATCATGTCGGTGATGCTGGCAGCGGCAGCGGCAATCGTTCTATTCACTAAAATTGATGCCGCGAAGATTTCTTCGGCACCAACCTTCCGCTCGGGTATGACGGCGTGTGTATGCGTATTAGGTGTGGCTTGGCTAGGATCTACGTTTGTCAACGCGCATGTGGCTGAAATCAAAGATGTTGCTGGTGCTCTGTTGGCTGACTACCCATGGATGCTCGCTCTCGTTCTGTTCTTCGCCTCCATGCTGCTTTACTCTCAAGGTGCAACAACCGTAGCACTGATGCCAGCAGCGCTAGCGATTGGCGTGGCCCCACTAACAGCAGTCGCTTCTTTTGCTGCGGTCAGTGCGCTGTTCGTATTACCAACCTACCCAACGTTGCTTGCTGCAGTAGAAATGGATGATACGGGATCAACACGCATTGGTAAGTACGTATTTAATCACCCATTCTTCATTCCAGGTGTGGCGACAATCAGTACGGCCGTTGCATTGGGCTTTGCATTCGGCGGCTTATTTATCTAATACTCATTACAACTTAAAACTCAAAAAGGAAGCTTCGGCTTCCTTTTTCATTTTGAGCAATGCGTTTATTTGATGCGCATCAAATAAACATTATAAAATTTAAAAACCTAACAAAAGTAATGTTTGAATAAAATTCCAAGATTATTCAAACAGACACTCCAAAAGGCCTAACAAACCAATCTCTCCAAGCATTCAAACATCCCAACTCGAATATTAATCCAAGCTAACTAACCAAAAAACCTTGCCGTTTTTTTTCAATGTTCTCACCCATTTATGGACCGCTATTTTTGTGAACAGACCCAAACTTAAATAACATCATAAAGAATAAAATAGCTGCAGATAAATTAATACATCTTCATTCGGGTTACTAAATATAAAACAGCTTAAATTTAAATCTAACAACGTTAGGTTATTTATAAGTTTAACTATATTTACGATCTATAAATCATTATTCGCTAATTCACATCAATCCTATTTTAGATGATGTAAGGAGATAGCCATGACGACTCAGACGATACCAAGCGAGAAAAAAAAGGGCGGCTTCTTTGCCAACTTTAAATTCCCTTCTGCCTACACCATCTTATTCATTCTTATTGCACTCGTAGCCCTACTTACCTGGATTGTTCCAGCAGGCCAATACGACCGAACCATGAATGAAGAATTAGGCCGAGAAGTCCCGGTTACCGGAACCTATCAAGCGGTAGAAGGCAACCCTCAAGGTGTGATTGACGTACTGCTCGCACCGATTGACGGTTTCTACGACCACAATAGCTATGAAGCCGCAGCTATTGACGTCTCTCTGTTCATCTTGATCATTGGTGGCTTCTTAGGCCTCGTGACCAAAACCGGCGCCATTGATGCCGGTATTGAACGCGTCACCGCCCGACTCGAAGGGCGAGAAGAGTTGATGATACCGATTCTGATGGCACTGTTTGCTGCTGGCGGTACCGTCTACGGCATGGCGGAAGAATCACTGCCCTTCTATACATTGCTAGTGCCTGTAATGATGGCAGCACGTTTTGACCCTCTAGTAGCGGCTGCGACCGTGTTACTTGGTGCAGGGATTGGGGTGCTAGGCTCAACCATTAACCCATTTGCAACCGTTATTGCCGCCAACGCCTCTGGTATTCCATTTACTGACGGTATTGTTTTACGTATTGTCATGCTCATTATTGGTTGGGGCATCTGTGTCGCCTATGTTATGCGTTATGCAAGAATGGTCCAAGCAGACCCTTCAAAATCCATTGTGTATGACAAATACGAAGAGAATAAAGCCCACTTTCTTGGCAACACCGGCGGAGAAAAACTGGAATTCACCACAACGCGTAAGTTGATTCTCACTATCTTCGGTGGCTCTTTCGCCGTGATGATTTACGGTGTATCGGTTGCTGGATGGTGGATGGCTGAGATCTCAGCGATGTTCTTAGCTGCAACCATTATTGTCGGTATTGTGTCTCGAATGAGCGAGGAAGAGTTTACTTCTAGCTTTATTGATGGTGCGCGAGACCTACTGGGTGTTGCACTTATCATTGGTATCGCACGTGGTATTGTGGTCGTAATGGACCGCGGTATGATCACTGACACCATTCTCTTCTCTGCAGAACAAATGGTCACCGGACTTTCTTCCGTTATCTTTATTAACGTGATGTTCTTATTAGAGATTTTACTTTCATTCTTAGTGCCGTCAACGTCTGGTTTAGCCGTGCTCACCATGCCAATCATGGCACCACTGGCCGACTTTGCGGGTGTAGGTCGTGAACTTGTTATCACTGCTTACCAATCGGCATCTGGCTTGGTGAATTTGATTACTCCAACCTCTGCGGTCGTCATGGGTGGCTTGGCGATTGCTCGCGTGCCTTATGTACGATGGGTTAAATGGGTGATGCCATTAATCGGTATTTTAATGGTGTTCTGTATTATTGCTCTCAGTATTGGTGCGCTAATCTAAGCCAGCCCTATCTAATTTACCTTCTTACTCAAAGCCGCTGTCTCAGCGGCTTTTTTATTGCTATCAAATCCAACACCAATCACCGAAACAGTCTCACAAGCGTCACACACTTCATTTAAAGCCTCTCTACTCTCCACCTCAGTTGCATACATTGAAACGGTTCTAACACCTGCAGCAGAGAATAAATCAGCACTTAATCATCAAAATTGATGTCCCCAAAATACCGACTATTCTTTGCCATTATATTTATTCACTTATTATATCTAATTATATTTAGCACAAAAAAACATAGGTAATAGACAGGCACTTTTATAGTTAAACAGCTTAAAACACTCATTTATAAAGTGTGATCACAATAACTTAATTAACATTTAAATTGTTAACGAATAATTAATTCGGATTTGAAAATTAAATATATAAATACTAACACTGCATACTTCCACTCTAATCCAGACCTTATCAATAAGGTCATCTTGCATATAATCCCTAACAAATTACATTCTAGCGAGTTTAGCGAACAATACATGCATAATATTCCCCCTCATTTAACTATTTAGAGCCAGCACACAATAAACCAAAGTGAATAAAGTTTGTTAAAACCCTTATTCTTAAAGGGCYGCGGGATAAAAAACTATTTGTGATAGATCTCTAAGAATACCTGACCAACAGGCGTAATATTAATTCCAGACAAGAGATATGAATAAAT